>JAWARX010000160.1:0-5991 GCA_038893155.1 Halalkalicoccus sp. | reverse complement strand
AACGACACACAAGACTTATACCGGACAGTGTCGATCTGCAATAATCGCTCGACTGTGAAGCGGAAGCGAGGTCGGACACGTCCTTCGGTTTTCGGCGGTTCGATTCCCGGTCGAAAGGGCGACGAACGTATCAACTGTTTACGGGTGTGTTTCGGGTGGAGCTACGGGACGACGCCGACCGTCAGAAGGGTGCCGTAGGTGCGATAGCGTTCGATCATGTCGGCCCTCGTTTCCCACTCGTCGGTCGGGAACGCCGACTCGTCGGGGATCTCCGTTTCGAGGTCCGGGACGTTGTCCTGTTCTGCGACGTGAAAGCCCGCCTCGCGGAACGCCTGCCTGTACTCGGCGGCCGACCAGCGGGTCATCTCGACCGCGATGTGCTCTTGCCACTCGTGGGAGTGGACGTTCTCCTCGTAGTAGTTCACGGCGCAGTAGAAGGTACCACCGGGCCGGAGGATCCGGGCGAGTTCGGCGAGGGTGTTGTGCGGGTCGCTGGCGTAGTAGAACGCCTCCATCGAGAACGCGTGATCGACGCCGTCGGACGCGAGCGGGAGCGAATCGAAGTCCCCGAGCAGGAAGGAGATCGAGGGGTCGTCGGTGTACGAGCGGGCGTTTCGGGCCATCTCGGGCGAGCCGTCGAGTCCGTACCCCCAGCCCGCGCCCTTGGTATCCCGAAGCGCCCGGAGCGCGTAGCCCGACCCCGTTCCGAGGTCGAAGACGGTCTCGCCTTCCTCGACGGGCATCCGAGCGAGGACGTGTTTGGCGGTGTGCCAGTGGCGTTCTTCCATTCCCCTGTCCCGTCCCTCGGTGGCCCACGCGTCGAACTCCTCGCGAACGCTCATGGCGGGTGGTCAGCGGGCGGCGACAAAACCGGTTCGGAACCGTCCCGGACCGCGCCCGTGAGAGCGGCCGTAGTTTCTTACCAGTGATCGACAGCAGAAAGTCACTGGTAAACAGTTACGACCGTTCCCATCTGGTAAACAGTTACGACCGTTCCCATCAGATCACGACCGAGGCGACCGCAAAGAGGATCAACACGCCCGAGACGTCACAGACGTTCGTTACGAGCGGGATGGTGGTGTCGTCGGGGTTGTAGCCCAGCCGGAACGAGCCCCACACCGAGACGAGGCTTAAGACGACGACCAGGACCGCGAGCGCCATCCCGCTAATCATCGAGACGGTGAGGACCGTAAGGAGCGCGAGGTCGCCACCGAGGACCAGACCGATCGCCCAGGCCGCGATTCCGACGGCGAAAAAGACCGTCGCCGCGAGCCCGAGGACCCCGAGCGCGTTCGCCCGAACGCCGGGGTTCGCGGGGTCGAGTTCGAACGTCCCGAGGTGAAGCTGGGTCGAGAGACGGGCGCACATAATCGAGGCGAGGTTCCCCGCGGTGCCGATCTGGACGGGCACGAGGATCAACAGCGCAGGGTGTACAAGCAGTGTCTCCTCGAAGGCGTCGAGCACCGATCCCGACACCATCTGGAGGAGCGCCAGCCCCGCGAGCAGAGGGAGCATCGTCGTGACGATGGTTCGGGTCGCCCACCCGTCGAGCGGGTCCGGGTCGTCCTCGCCGAAGAAGTACTCGTAGAGGTCGTCGAGCCGGTTGCCCGCGCCGGTGAGGTCGTCGCCGCTCGTGCTCACAGCAACCACCCGACGGCGAGGACGCCCACGAGCAAGAAGAGAACGCCGAAGACGTCCCCCAGCGTCGTCACGAGCGGGCCGACGATGTTGTCGGGATCCAGCCCGTGGCGGTAGCCGACGAAGACGACGGCCACGAGCACCGAGAGCATGAGTAGCGCGCTCAGGAAGCCGGCGACGATCATGACGACGAGCAGCTGGAGGAGGCTGCCCTCCTGGCCCGAGAGGACGAGCACGAGGTAGGCCACGCAGGCGATGAACACGGAGACGGCCATCCCGTTGATGAAGGAGGCGAGAACCGCGTTGGCGATCCGCTCGTCGTACTCCAGTCGGGGTTCGATCACGCCCTGGTGGAAACCGCTCGAGAGCCGCGCCCCGAGCGAGCCGTAGACGCCGCCGCGGGTCGCCAGAAACGCCGGGAGCAAAATCAGGAGGCCGGGCACGCGCTCGATGCCCGCCCGCATCGTCTCGGTGCCGAGGATCGTCCCCGCGAACAGGCCGGCGACGAGGCTGATCAGGATCAGCGGGAGCGCACCCCGGTAGACGTCCAGGGCCGTGTCGTCGTACATCGTTTGCGTTCGGGTTGAAACGCCGGGGATAGAAAAGGAGCGCGACAGGTCGATCGGCGAGCGCTCCGACGGCGAACGGTCGGGGACGTCGGAATCGCGATCCACCTACGCTTATATCGATCCGTCGGCTGGCTGTGGTATGGAGTACACACTGGCGATCGAAGGGGCACCCGAGACGGTTCCGGGGGGAACCGGCGTGTTACTCATCCATCCGAGCACCGGCGCGACCGACCGGATCGACACCGACTTTCTGGCGACGGACACCGATCACTTCCTCGTCATCTCGACGCGAACCACCGCGCGCGAGGTCGAACAGAAACTCGAGTACTACGACGTCGACGAGTCCCGGGCCGTCATCCTCGATACCCTCTCGGTCGAGCGCGGGTACTCCCGGCGAAGCGGCGAGAAGGTCCACTACGTCTCGGCGCCGCACGATTTAGCGGGGATCGTTTCCCAGACCCGCGACTTTCTCGAAACTCACGAGGGCAAACTCCGGATCACCGTCGACTCGATCACCGAACTGATCTACTACGCCGACGAAGAGGAGGTCTACGACGCGATGGGCGAGATCCTCGCGTTACTGGAGGAGTACGATGCGGTCGGGCTGTTCCATCTGGCAGAGGAGGTTCACGACGAGGAGACGACTCGAAAGTACGTCGAGCTGCTCGACGGGACGGTCGATCTGGCGGTCGACGGCAGCGTCAGCTGCGAGTTCTGAACGGACGACGCTCCTCATTCGTCGCCTTCGAGCGCCGCGAACGTCTTTTCGGCCCACCGCACGGCGAAGGGCGCGCCGTGCTCGCGGTAGGCTTTCGTATCGAGCGCGCCGAAGGGCGCGGGCAGGGAAAGGCCGTGTTTGATCGCGCTACAGGCCAGTTCGGTCGCCTCCGCGAAGTCGAGTTCGTCTCTCGCGACCAGTCCCGGGAGATCGTTCACCCGGCCTTCGAGGCGCTCGCCCGCGTCGACCCACGCGGCGTGGAGCTCGGGTTCGTCCCCCTCCCAGCCCGCGAAGACCTCGCGGGTAGAAAGCCCGCGCCACCCGGCGTAAAGGGCGGTGGCGACCTGATAGGTGGTGTTCGGATCGCGAGGAATCGCCCGCGAGAGGTCGGGGTACCGGTCGCGGAAGAAGCCGATGAAGTGCTCGGGACAGTCGAGTCCGATCTCGACGAGCGCCTCGGCGATAAGAAACGAGACGAAGCCCTCTGGAACGCCCTCGACGCGAGCCTTGAGGAAACAGACCGGCGGTCTCGTCTGGGTGGTCCACGCGACGCTCCCCGCACCCGGCATGCCGACGACGAGGTCCGAGCCGGCGTACCGCCGGAGGACGGCGGGGGTCTCTGCGGGCAGCCACGTCTCGGGGTGGCTCGTCGGGGTGATCTCGTCGGTCACCAGCGCGAGCTCGTCGAGCGCCTCGGCCGGAAGCGTCTCGAAGTCGCCCGCACAGTCGAGGACGAGCGTTTCGGGTGCGTGGTTCTCACGCACGCGCGCGAGCGGGGGCGAGAGCTGGCGTCGCTCGAACATCTAGATGAGAAACGCGTAGTAAGCGACCAGCGCGAACGAGGCGATCGCCGAGATCGCGATCGTTCCGACGACGATCTTCGTGGCTTGGCTCATACTCGATGGCTCGTCACCCCGATGCATAAAGGATGTTCATCCGTCGTTCGCAGTTCCGTATCGGAACCGAGGCGACCTGCGTTCGGCCCGATTCACGACCGCTCGTCGACGTTTTATAGCTATTTGACACGACGACACCCCTTCTTCGAGTGGAACGCGGAGGATCAGAGCCGATGTTGATGGGGGACGTAGCTGTTTTGCAGATGAAGCGAAGGGGTTCGCCGTCGCCGACTACGTCGATGGGTTAGGTGTCGGAGTCGCCCCGGAACGACTCGGGAACGTCGATGACGTACCGGCCGTTCTCCCGGAGCGCGATGATGAACTCCTCGCGCTTGTACAGTTCCATCAGGTTGAGTTCGTACTGGCCGTGATCCACGATGCGGATACTCTCGAACTGCTCGTTGAGCTCCTCACGGAGTTCCGAGAGATCGGGCGTCTCCGCGGCGTCCGGTTCGGCGGCCCGGTTCGAGTCCCCGGGTTCGGGGGACTCGACGTCCGGTTCGGCCGTCGGCAGGTCGTTCGCGTCGACCATCGACGAGCGCGCGTCGGCCTGCGCGCTGTCCTCGCGGCCGACCGATTCGTCGATCTCGCCCGCGCTTTCGGGTGGCGCTTCGGGGTCGGTCGCCACGGCAGACTCGGTCGCCGATTCGGGGGCGGAGCCGCTATTGTTGTTCGCGCCCGCGGGAAGGAACTGGAACTTGTTGCCGCCACACTCGGGACAGCCCGAAAGCATCTCTTTCGAGCCGTCGGCGAAGGTGTGACCACACTCGGTACACTGGTGAGGCATTTGGTCGTACTACCGTCGTGAGACGAGCGCGCTGATGAGCGTTTCGTCCTTGTGGAGCGTCTCGATCTGGTTGGCCGGCCCGATCACGGTGAGTTTCTTCGTCTCCTGTTTGCCCATCAGTCGTCCCAGAAAGCCCCCGTTTCCGGTCTGGGATTTCGGGTAGGTCTCGATCTCGATACCGTTGAACCCGTCGGGGTTGATCTCGCTCATCGTCACCTCGATGAGTTTCGACTCCTCCTCGGGCGAGAGACCTTCTTCGAGGATGACGATGTTGCCGTCGTGAACGCCATCGAGGATCATCCGGATCTTCTCCATGCTGGTCAGCGAGTCCATCCGCTCGCCGCTGATCAGGTCGATCTGCACCCCATTGCCGTCCGTCCCGGTTATCTCGGCCATTGAATCACCCGAAGTACTCCGCGATCTTGTCGTAGACCTCGTCCATGTTCTCCCCTTCGAGCGCCGACAGCTCGACCGTCTCGTGCTGTGGGAACGCGTTCTCGATGCGTTTGACGTTCGCCTCCTCCAGATCGATCTTGTTCGCGAAGATGAGGACGGGCAGGTTCTGGCTCTCGATGATCCCCACGAGCATCGTGTTGACCTGCGTGAACGGGTCCTCGGTGCTGTCGAGGACGTAGATCACGCCGTCGACGTCCTCCCGGAGCCAGTGCATCGCTTCCGCGACGCCCTCGGTGGCCTCTCGGGAACGACGGACGGCGTCTTCCTCGTCGATGTCGTAGTCGAGAAACTCGTTGTAGTCGACCTTCGTCGTGACGCCGGGCGTGTCGACGATGTCGATCGAGACGCTCCGCCCGTTGCGCTTGATCTCGACGTTCTCCTTCCGGCGGGCGCGTCGGGTCTCGTGTGGTACGTGACTCTCCGGACCGATCGCATCACCGGTCCAGTCGCGGGCGATTCTGTTCGCGAGCGTCGTCTTGCCGGCGTTTGGAGGGCCGTAGATACCGATCCGCTTCTGGGTGTCGGTAGCGAAGAGACGATCTGCCGCCCGCGAGATACTGTCTTTGATATCAGTGAACAGTCCCATCCTGTCCTCCTGCGCCAGATGGCGCGTCCATGCGCGTAGAAAAAGGTAAGAGTACTTAAGAGTGCGTCAGACATATGTGGGCCTTTTGTTACGAATCGTAGTGGACGCGAGACGGGCGAGGACGCCGTCTCGTCGAGCGACCGACCGCACGATTCCTGTGCCGGACGAGAAGTGTTGCCGTATTATTATTACCCCCCACCCCTTCGTTTCAACTGGAGATGCGACGGGAGGGGGTGGGGGAGTCCGGTCGGCGAGAGTTTCCACGGTCGAGATGTCTCTAAATAATACGTTCCTCCCTCTCATAAATCTATACAGCTGTACTACGGATTTGGTTTCTGCCC
>JAWARX010000159.1:0-6023 GCA_038893155.1 Halalkalicoccus sp. | reverse complement strand
CCTCGTGCTGGTCGGCCCGTCGGGCTGTGGCAAGTCCACGACGCTGCGGATGATCGCCGGGCTCGAAACGGTCTCGGAGGGCGAGATCCGCCTCGACGGCCGGGTGATCAACGACCAGAAGCCCCAGCAGCGGGACATCGCGATGGTGTTCCAGTCCTACGCGCTGTACCCGCACATGACCGTCCGGGAGAACATGCGCTTCGGGCTGGAGGAGTCGACCGACCTCGAGAAAGAGGAGATGAACGGTCGAGTCGAGGAGTCCGCGACCATGATGGGTATCGACGACCTGCTAGAGCGGTATCCCCGCGAACTCTCGGGCGGCCAGCAACAGCGCGTCGCGCTCGGCCGGGCGATCGTCCGCGATCCCGCCGTGTTCCTGATGGACGAACCACTCAGCAACCTCGACGCGAAACTCCGCTCGTCGATGCGCACCGAACTCCAGCGCATCCAGGAGGAGCTGGGCGTGACGACGGTCTACGTCACGCACGACCAGACCGAGGCGATGACGATGGGCGATCGGATCGCCATCCTCGACGGCGGGGTGCTCCAGCAGGTCGCGACGCCCCTCGAATGCTATCACCGCCCGAAAAACCAGTTCGTCGCGAGCTTCATCGGCGAACCCTCGATGAACTTCTTCGACGTTCGACTGGAGGACGACCGACTCGTCGCGGCGGATTTCGAGTACCCGCTTTCCCCGGAGGTCGCCGAGAAGCTCGCCGACGAGGAGCTGGTGCTTGGGGTGCGTCCCGAGGACGTAGAAGTGGTCGCCGAGGCGACGGGCGAGCACGACTACGCTGCGGAGGTGCTCGTCGTCGAGCCGATGGGCAACGAGAACAGCGTTCACGTACGGATCGGCGAGACGGGGTTCGTCGCGACAGTCGGCGGGATGCGTCGGATCTCGGCGGGCGAAACCGTGACGGTTCGATTACCCGAGGACGCGATCCACCTCTTCGACCGGGCGAGCGGCGAGGCGCTTCACAACCGGCGACTGGAGGAGGATCTGGCCGATCCGCCGGTCTGACGGCGTGTCTATCCCGTGACGCAGCACCGTTCGAGGGATATCGTTCCAAAGTCAACAAGCGAGCAACACACGTCGCCGGGTGCCGTTTCATTCGCTGCCTTCGAAGATGCGTCTGACTTCTCGATTCCGTTCAAGGGGGAGTTCGGGACCGATGTCGGTCTCCGCGACGATCGCACCGCGTTCGATGACGTACGCGCGGTCGGCGACCTCGCCGGCGTGGCGGACGTTCGACTCTGCGATGACGATCGACGTATCGAGCGTCTCGATCCGTTCGATTCCCTCCCGGAACCGCTGGCGGACCGCGGGGGCGAGTCCCTCGAACGGTTCGTCGATCAGTACGAGATCCGGATCCGAAGCGAGGGCTCGACCGACCGTCACCATCTTTTGCTGGCCGCCGCTTAACTGTCCAGCCGGTCGGTCGAGAAACTCCTCCATCTCTGGAAAGATCCCCAGAATACGATCGAGGCGGTCCTCGAACTCCGATTCGGAGACGTCACCGAACCCCCACGTCGCCATGCGGAGGTTGTCCTCGACGGTCAAAGTGGTGAACAGACGCCGGTCCTCCGGCGCCAGGCTGACGCCCCGTCTGGCTCGCTCGCGCGAGGGGAGATTCGTGATCTCGTCACCGGCGATCCGGATGCGTCCGCTTTCGAGGGACGTCTGTCCCATGATCGTTCGGAACGTCGTCGTCTTTCCGGCACCGTTGCGACCGACCAGCGCGACGGTCTCCCCCGAACCGACCCGCAGGGAAACGCCGTCGAGTACGACTGCGTTGTCGATCCTTACGGTCACGCCGGTCATCTCGAAGTAGTGGCCGCTGCTCTCGTCTTCGCTCACGTTCACACACCCCCTTCCAGAATGTATTCGTTGACCCGTTCGGATTCGAGGACGTACTCGGGATCGTCGTCGACGAGCACGCGTCCCTCGTGGAGCGCGACGATGCGCTCCGAGTAGGTTCGAACGAGTTCCATGTCGTGTTCGATGAAGACGAGCCCGATACCCCGTTCGGTGGCAGCCCGAGTGATGGTTTCCATTACGGCGTGTTTCTCTTTCGATCCGACCCCGCTGGTGGGTTCGTCTAGCAGCATGAGCTTCGGTCGAAGGGCGAACGACATGGCGATATCGAGAACCTTTCGAACGCCGTGCGGGAGATGCTCCGTGTGTTCGTCTGCATGCCCTGTGAGGTTGAACATATCGAGGAGTCCTTCGGTCTCTTCGACGGAATCGGTGTCCCAGCTCGTCGGCGTTAACAGCCGGTTGTTCTCGCGCTTTCGAGAGAGAACGCTCGCTTGCAGGTTCTCGAAGACCGTCATCTCGTCGTAGATCTGTGGGATCTGGAACGACCGAACGAGTCCTTTTCGGACGCGTTTGTACTTTTTTGCGTCAGAGATGTCCTCGTTATCGAAGACGATCCGCCCGCTCGTTAGGGGGAGTGCACCCGAGATGAGGTTGATGTACGTCGTCTTTCCGGCGCCGTTCGGTCCGATGATTCCCACGATCTCGTTCGGATAGAACTCCAAGCTAACGCCGTCGACGGCGACTAGATTCCCGAACGTCTTTCGGACCTCCTCGGTCCGCAAAATCGGTTCGGCTGCCATCAGTCGTCCCTCCGATCGCTGATGTCGTTCGTGAGGGATTTCGAACCGCCCCAAACTCCCTTTTCGCGCAGCGTCAGTACAACGGCGAACAACACGAGACCCATTGTGAAGTGCCAGTAGTCCGTATACGCGAGCGCGAACTCCTGAAGCAGGATGAAACCACCCGCTCCGACGATCGGTCCGAGAAACGTACCGATGCCGCCGAGAAGCGCCATGAAGACGATTTCACCCGACATCGTCCAGTTGAGATACTCGGGAGTGATGTGACCGATCAGGATCGCGTACAGTGCGCCGCCGAGGCCGGTGATCGCCGCCGACAGGGTCATCGAGTACAGCCGGTATCGCAACACTGGCACCCCGGTCATCTCCGCCCGGGACGGGTTTTCCCGGATCATCTTCAGGGTGAGACCGAACGGGGATCGAAGGACGACCCAGAGGACGGCGATGGTCCCGACCAGAAAGACGAGCACGACGTAGTAATAGAACCCGAGCATGTAGACGGTCGCCGGCAGTTCGCTGACCGGGAGTCCGAAGAAATCGGGTCGGGTGACACCGATCCCGTCCGTTCCCCGAGTGAGCCCGCCGACATCCCGAACTGCGAGGACGTAGAGGAGCTGCGCGAGCGCCAGCGTCAACAGCGCGAAGTAGATCTCGTGTGTCTTCACCGACAGTGCGGCGATAGCTGTTCCGACGACCGCAGCCGCCACCGTCGCGAGTAGCAGCACGGCAACGAGGTCTTGGATCTCGGTCCGTTCCATCGTGAGGACGACCGTGTACATCCCCGTGCCGAAAAAGGCCGCGTGGCCGAACGAGAGCAGTCCGGTGTATCCGAGGACGATGTTGAATCCGAGCGCTGCGATGGCAAAGCACATCATCCAAGCGAGCAACCGAGCGAGATAGCCCGAGCCCGTGATCGATGGAATCAGCGCGAACGCGACGAACGCCCCGACCCCCAGCAAGAAACGTCTGCTCCGGATCATCTCCCTCGGTTCCGCGTTCTGCAGGGTCGAGAGACGAGTACTCATTCGACCACCCCCTCGTGGCCGTACAGCCCTTCGGGTCTGAAGATAATAACGACCGCCATGAGTGCGAAGACGATCGCCAGTTCGACTACGGGGAAGTAGGCGATTCCGAAGCTTCGAACGAGACCGACCAGGAGCGATGCGACGACGACACCCTTGAGGCTGCCGAGTCCACCGATGACTATCACTGCGAACGAAAGCAGTACGTACTCTAGGGTGACTGCGGGCGTCGCTACGGCGAAAGGAACGAACAGAGCGCCACCGAGCGCCGCGATCGAGACAGAGAGACTGAAAATCAGCACGCGAATCCGAGTGACGTCGATCCCAAGCATTTCGACCATCTCGTAGTCCTCGGACATCGCCTGGGAGATTTTTCCGAGCTTCGTCTTCACGAACATGAGATACAGGCCGACGGCACAGAGGACGAACATCAGGATCACGAACGATCGATAGGTCGAAACCGACACGCCGAGAACCTCGAGGACTCCCATCCGTCGCGAGGGGTTCACCGCTGGATCGACAGTGATCGGCGAGGCGCCCCACAGGAACTTGATGATATCGTCGAGCATGAGGATGACACCGAACGTCGCCAGTAGTTGATACACCGGCTCGATCTCGTACAGCGGCGCGAACAGCGTCTTATCGAGCGCTGCCGAGAGCACGAACACGACGAACGGAATGACGACTACAACTGCCACCAGCAACGCGGCCATCGACGTCGTCACGCCACCGAGATTGTTCAGCGTCCAGACGGCAACGTACGCACCGAATCCGTAGAAAGCAGCATGAGCCATATTCAGCAGATTCAATACGCCGAAGACGAGCGTCAATCCGACTGACGCAAAGAAGAGTAGCGCGGCGAAGTAGACGCCATTGAAAACGTTTCCGACGAGGGATGAAAGAACCATTGATCACACCCCCATCATATCGGTTCGACCTCCCCGACCCACTCCATCGTCGGCACGTCTTCGGGCGGATTGACCTCTGCTGCGGAAATGAACTCGAAATCGGTCAACAGGTGATGATCGACCGGGAACTCGTGATCCGAATCCGGTCGTCCGAACACGGCGGGAGCCGCCGCCTGTGGCCCACGCATCGTATGCTGACCGTGCGGCGTCTGGAACGACAGGTCATGTATCGAGGCCATCAGTTGTTCGTCGTTCGGCCAGTCCCCGATGATCGAAACGGCTCGATCGACGCCCTCTTGTAATGCTTGGAGTGCGACCCACTCGTGATAGGCACCCCAGCCGGGCAGCTGTCCGTACTCGTCGTAGTAGTCGTCGACGAACTCTCGGTGGAACTCCTCTTCTTCGTAGCGGTAGTTGGGCTGATAGCCCCCTCGCCCACCGAGCCAACTGTTCTCGGGCATGTCGTCCCCGAGCGCGCGAAGCAACGGCGCTCCGGTATCGCCGACCAGCAACGCTTGACCTACGGCGTCGAACATCCCTCCGTCGACGCCCTGACCGACGAACGTCGCGGTGTCACCGCCCCAGAGGCTCGAAAACAGGACGTCCGGTTCTGCGTCGGCGATCGCGCTCACGTGAGCACTGTAGTCCGTCTCACCGAGTTCTGTGTAGCGCGATCCGAGCACTTCGATATCCGGTCGGATGTTTTCGAGTGCCGAGACGAACATCTCCTGATGATCGTGTCCCCACGCGTAGTCGTGATCGAGCGTGACGACGGTCTCTACGTCGCCCATCTGTTCTACCATTCGAGCACCGCCGATCGCGCCCGCGGCGTTCGTCCCACAGGTCCGAACGACGTACTCCATCTCCGGGTTCTCCTCGAATAGCTGGTACGTGCCGGGGATCGTCAACAAGAACGGGAGCTGTTGGTCGTTCGCTGCCGGCGCGACTGCAAGGGCATGTGCGCTCGAGATAATACCCACGAGCATGTCAACTTCGCCCTCCTGTGCCATCGCCTGCACGTCGCTAATGAGCGAGTCCGGACCCGCTCCCTCGTCGAGTCGGTCCACGATCTCGATTTCCCGTTCCCCGATGAGGCCCCCATCGTCGTTGATCTGGTCGACGAGCAGTTCGATCGCGTTGATCGCCTCTTCACCGTAGAACGCAGGTGGACCGGACTCGAACGTTAGATGAACGATCCGAAACGGTTCGTCCGGGATCCCCTCGATCTCCTCGTCGCCGGCGAGGTCGTCACTGAACAGTGCGCATCCCGCGAGCGACCCCGCTCCGATCATCGCCGCAGACCCTCTCAGTAAAGCCCGACGCGACGGAGCCCTCCGATTGTGTGTCATTGTTCATCATCCGTTGCAGAACATGCATATTAAATGATGGGGTTTATTTACGAACCCGTCTCGCCACGGCGTCTAAGCTATCGATAACACCCATCACTCTCCGAAAAGATCGTAGAGGCCGCGCG
>JAWARX010000158.1:0-4962 GCA_038893155.1 Halalkalicoccus sp. | reverse complement strand
CCGAGGGAGCCTGGTGTCCGGAGTTCGAACTCGATTCGGTGTGGGCGACCCGGTGGTCGACGAAGTCCTCGACGCTCTGTATTTCGTCCATGTCCGCCCGCGTCCCGGCGAGCAGCCGGTAGCCGAACTGCCCGTCGGCCTCGTGACCTACGGCGAAGGGGACCGCGCCGGCGATGTTGACGCCGAAGGGAGTGTTGCCCGTCGCGTAGTTCGCGATGTGGATTCGTTCCGAACGCATCCCCTCGACGACCGCGGCGTAGCTGTCGATCGACTGGAACTCGACGCGCCGACCGGTGGTCTCCTCCAGACGCTCGACCATCGGTTCGAGGGTCTCCTGGTAGGCGGCCTCGCTGTCCTCCCTGGGTAGCTCGGCGTAGACGATCGGATCGGGATCGATCCACTCGCTCTCGTCGTCGGGATGCTCCCACGGATCGGAACCGTAGACCGCTTCCTCGCGGCCGCGTCCAGCCATCTCCTCCAGGTCGTGTTCGGTGCCGCGAATGTAGTCGTTCTCGGGGATCAGCCCGCCGAGGTAGTTGTTGTTCTCCCAGTCAGGGCCGGCCGGGTCGAAGGAGTCCGAAAGCATCTCGTCGCCGGGCTCGCCACCCTCGTTTCCGTTTCCGCCGTCTCCGTCGCCGCCCAGTCCGGCCCCGGCCTCCTCTGCACCCTGGCCGCCCTCTTCGCCGTCGCCGCCGTCCGTACAGCCCGCGAGCGCCGCGATTCCGAGAGCACCGCTCGAAAGCAGGAAGCTCCGTCTCGATGCGTGCCGTTCCGATGGGTCGTCTCCCCTCATCGAGAGGTTCTCATAATTTTGGGGATAAGAAGGATGCTATGAAGTATATACAGCGGCGGGGAACTACCCATACCGGTTCGAAGCCATACGATGACGAGCGGAGGCTTCGGCGGGATTCGCGAACCTGCGGTATCTCACGCCACTTCCCGGAGAAAAGGTGGTTCGACGATCGATAGCGAGCGTGACGGAAGTCGTCCGCGCCCTACTGACTGACCATCCACGTGGTCGAGGAGGAGTAGCCCCACTTCTCGACCGAGAGGCCGAACTCGCCCGAACGAAGCGCGCTCATGTTGGTTCCGACCTCCTTGGCGGTGAGCCCGAGGTCCTCGGCGATGAGCCGGGATTTGAAGTACGTCTGGCTGTCGGCGTGCTCGCGGAGGTACTGGAGGATGCGCTGTTGGGTCTCGTTCAGGCTGGTCGTCGCGGTGGTCGCGCTCATATCATCCCGTACGGGGCTATCGCCTTTAGCGGATTTGGTACAGCTGATTAACCCGCTCCCTGCGTGCGGTTTTCGTCCGCTTGCGGTGGTCGAACGGGCGTGGGACGGACCCGGTTGGTACGTCTGCTTAACCCGATCGGAGGTGACCAGCTGCACACGCGACGGCGTCGGCCAGCGCCCCCTCGCGATCGACCCGCCCGTCGGTGAACACGCCGATGGCTCCCTCGCGACGGGCGATCCCGTCGGTGCCCAGGTGTTCGTCGAGGACGGGACCGAGTTCCCGGCCGGCGACGATCTCGCGGGCGATCGGATCCGGGAGCCGGACGGAGGGGCCGGCGCCGATCTCGACGCGCCTGCCGTCGGTGACCGCGGCCCACATGATCAGGAACAGTCCCTCGACGTCGGTCGCCACCTCGTCGTACGGTCGATCGCCGGCGCGCGAGGAGATCTCCGCGACGCCGCCCTCGAGCCCGACGCCGAAGGCGACGTCGGGTCCGAACGCACTCCGCGCACGGGTCTTCGCGCCGACGATCGTCTCGGGGTGTCCGACGGGCTGTTCGCTCACGCCCGAGTCGACCGCACGGGACTCGACCGTTGCGGTGGCGAAAACCCGCTCCGTGGCGCGACGTTTGACCGGATTTTCGCTTCCGACGGCGACGTGCATACCCGACCGTACACCGCCGTCGAGATCCCTCTTGCGCTCCGTGGCCCGGGACTAATTAAATCATCCGTTACAAACCCGCTGAGCGACCGTACGAACCGGTGTCGTCCCGGGGCCGGGCGGGATACCAAAGCACTTAAGTAATTTTCGGACTTACCAGATCTCAACGAGACGACCGGGATTTTTCCAGGTACCCCTGCCCGGCAGCCCCCGCCCTCTCAAAACCTATGAGCGAGAACATCCGCGAACGAACGCGCGAGACCGAGGAGGAACAGGAGCGAGAACGCGAGGAGTACAGCTGCCCGGAGTGCGGCGGACAGCTGATCAGCGACGACGAACACGGCGAGACGGTCTGTGCGGACTGCGGGCTGGTCGTCGCGGAGGACTCGGTCGACCGCGGTCCCGAGTGGCGCGCGTTCGACGCCCGGGAGAAGGACCAGAAGAGCCGGGTGGGCGCGCCGACCACCAACACGATGCACGACAAGGGCCTCTCGACGAACATCGACTGGCGCAACAAGGACGCCTACGGCAACTCGCTCGGAAGCCGCCAGCGCCAGAAGATGCAGCGCCTTCGAAAGTGGAACGAGCGTTTTCGCACCCGCGATTCGAAGGAACGCAACCTCAAGCAGGCGCTCGGCGAGATCGACCGGATGGCGAGCGCGCTCGGACTGCCCGACAACGTTCGCGAGACCGCGAGCGTCATCTATCGGCGGGCGCTGAACGAGGACCTGCTTCCGGGCCGGTCGATCGAGGGCGTCGCCACCGCGAGCGTCTACGCCGCCGCACGGCAGGCCGGCGTTCCCAGGAGCCTCGACGAGATCAGCGAGGTCTCGCGGGTCGAAAAGAGCGAGGTCGCACGCACCTACCGGTACGTGGTTCGGGAGCTCGGACTGGAGGTCCAGCCCGCCGACCCCGAGAGCTACGTCCCGCGTTTCGCCTCGGGGCTCGACCTCTCGGACGAGGCCGAACACCGCGCCCGGCAGCTGCTTCGCAACGCCAAGGAGAAGGGCGTCCACTCGGGCAAGTCCCCGGTCGGGCTGGCGGCCGCAGCGGTCTACGCCGCCGCCTTGTTGACCAACGAGAAGACCACGCAGGCGGCCGTTTCCGAGGTCGCCGACATCTCCGAAGTGACGATCAGAAACCGGTACCACGAGCTGCTCGAAGCCGAAGAGAGCGTCGGCGTCGCCTGAACCGGACCCGTTTTTGATCCGGCGTGCCTCGCCGGCGATCGCGACCGGGAGATAAACGTTTACGCCGTTTCCGCGGCAGAGACCGGTATGGAGTTCGATTCGTTCACCCTCGCCGCCGCGACCGCCGACCTCGGGGAGGAGCCACGCGCCCGCGAGCACGCCGACTGCGTCGAGTTCCGGATGGATCTGGCGGGCGATCCGCTGACCGCGCTCGCGTCCTACACCGGCGAGCTACCGCTGATCGCGACCAACCGCGCCGACTGGGAGGGCGGCGAGGCCGGAGGCGAGAACCGGCTCGACGACCTGATGCGCGCCGCGGAGTTCGACAGCGTCGAGGCGATCGACCTGGAGCTCGCCGCGCTCGAGTCGGGGGCGGCCGACGAGGTGGCCGCCCAGGCCCGCGAGCACGACGCGTCGGTGATCGCGAGCACCCACGACTTCGGGGGGACGCCGAGCGCCGAGGAGATGCGTGACACCCTCGAACGCGCGACCGAGCTCGGAGACATCGGCAAGCTCGCCGTCAGGGCCGAGGATCCGGGTGACGCCCTCGTGTTGCTCTCGGTCACGTACGACGCGGCGCGCAACGATCGGCGGATTGCGACGATGGCGATGGGCGAGGCGGGCCGTCACTCGCGGGCGGTCGCACCGCTCTACGGCTCGCTGGTCGGCTACGCGCCGGTCGACCCCGCGGAGGCGACCGCGCCGGGTCAGTACGACCTGGCGACGCTGCGGGAACTGGTCGAGCGGTTGCGGTAGCTCTTTTTCGATCGGCGACGAGAGCGACACCATGCCGAGTGAAACGCTCGAATCGCTGCTCGAACGGAATCGTACGCACACCGAGTCGCTCGCGGGGGACCACTTCGCGGCCGTCCAGGAGGGCCAGCAGCCCGCGCTGGTCTCGATCTGCTGTTCGGACTCGCGGGTCTCCCAGGAGGGGATGTGGAGCGCCGACGAACCGGGCTGGCTCTTTACCCCGAGCAACATCGGCAACCTCGTCTGGGAAGAGTACGAAAACGAGCGCGTCGTCGACGGCTCCGTGCTGTATCCGATCGCACACACCGAGACGGGGACGACGGCCGTCGTCGGCCACACCGGCTGTGGGGCCGTGACCGCGGCCTACGACGCCGCTCGGGGGGACGCCGGCGAGGAGCCACCTGGCATCCGCCGGCGGATCGAACTGCTCGTCCCCGTGATCGAGGAGGCCTTCGAGTCGGGAACCGTCGATCCCGACCGGGCGAGAGCGGAGGCGATAAACCGGCTGGTCGAGTACAACGTTCGCCGGCAGGTCGATTTTCTGGAAGAGAGCGAGGAGATCCCCGACGACGAGCGGATCTACGGCTTCGTCTACGACTTCCAGCGGGTGTACGGCTCGACGCCGGGTCGGGCGTATCTCGTGAGCGCGAACGGAGAGACCGACCCCGACCGGCTTCGAGAGCTCGTTCCCGACGGCTACGACGATCACGTCCGGAGCTTGCTGTAGCCGGCGTTCGCGCTACCGATCCATCGACGCGGGGATCGTGGGGACGACCGGCATCCGGGAAGTGAGGAGATACGAGGACTTCCGGACCGCCCCTTTCGCGTACTGTTTCGTGCTCTTGTGGATCGGGGTGCGCTTTCCCTGGATCCGGGTCGCGCCGTCGGCGAGCGCCCCGATCACGGTCTCGCGGGTGACGTCGGCGGGCGTCATACCCCGGTCGGCCTCGATCGTGATCTCGGTGTACGCCCGCCCGACGTTCGGCAGGTAGTGGGCGTCGCTCGCGCCCAGCTGGGGGTAGTCGTGGCGGTCGGCGAAGGCTCGCGCCCGGCGGTTCCGGTAGCCCGTAAACAGCATCGAATTGTCGCTCTTGTGAAGTACATTGTTGGGGAGTCAAAGAACTAC
>JAWARX010000157.1:0-6086 GCA_038893155.1 Halalkalicoccus sp. | reverse complement strand
GTAACAGAAAACGACACGTCCGGAACGGCTCCGGTCGAGGCGACGGAGGGTCGATGGCGTTAAGAATCTGTGGCGATAACGGGGCTAGGAATGAGTAATTCGGCGCTTTCGGTGGTCGAGTTCCTGTTGACGGCCCACGCTTACAGCGACGACCGGCGCTTCGACGAGGACGACCTCCCCGCCGAGTACCGCAAGGTGTTCTGGGAGGGCGGTTCGATCGAACGCCCCCTGGCCGTGACGGAGGGGCGCGCCCGCGAGGCGACGGGCGTCGCCGAGCCGTGGGAGGCGATCTCCGATCTGCTTTTCACCCAGGGTGAGGAGTTCTCCGGCGCGCTCTCGCTTTCGGATCCCGAACTGGCCGCAGAATGGTTCGCAAAGCGGGCCGACGAAAAGCGACTCGCGGCAAATCCGACGCTCTCGGGCTTCTACGAGGACCGCGGGATCGACGTGCCCGTCGACTACGAGCGCGCCCGCGAGAACGCCCGACCGATCCAGGCCGACCGGGTCTGGATCGACAACCTGCTTGCGACCTACTTCGATCCCGACGACGAGGAGGAAGCGGAGATGCTCGATCTCGTCGACATCCGCGCGCCCGAAGAGATCGAGATGACGCTCGACGATCTCGTGTTGACCGAGGGGCAGGAGGCCGAGATCGCGAAGATCGTCAAGGCGATCGAACACCGCGAGTACCTCGCGCAGATCGGGCTGCGCGAGATCGGGAAACTGCTGTTCGTCGGGCCGCCGGGTACGGGGAAGACGACCACCTCGCGTGCGCTCGCGCACGATCTGGATCTCCCGTTCGTCGAGGTCAAACTCTCGATGATCACGAGCCAGTACCTCGGGGAAACGGCGAAAAACGTCGACAAGGTGTTCGAGGTCGCAAAACGGCTCTCCCCCTGTATTCTGTTCATCGACGAGTTCGACTTCGTCGCCAAAACGCGCCGCAGCGACGAGCACGCCGCGATCAAGCGCGCCGTGAACACGCTGTTGAAATCGATCGACGAGGTGAGCCTGATCCAGGACGACGTGCTGCTCATCGGTGCGACGAACCACCCCGACCAGCTCGACGCCGCCGCGTGGCGACGGTTCGACGAGATCGTCAACTTCCCCAAGCCCGACGAGGGGATGCGCGCGGACATCCTCACCGTCATCACCCGCGAGATGGACATCACCGGCTTCGATCCCGAGGAGATCGCCGCGGAAACCGAGGGGCTGACCGGCAGCGACCTGCGGATGGTGCTGCGGGAGGCGGTGCTGGAAGCGCTGACCGAGAACCGCCGCACGCTGACCCAGCGCGACCTCCTGGACGCCGTGACGGACTTCGAGGAACGCGACACGCTGAAGGATCTGGACATGATCGAGGGCGATCACGAGGCGCTGGTCGCCGGCGGCTCGCCGGGCGACGGTCACGACCACGATCACGATCACGACCACGACCACTGATGGCGGCGCTCGATCGCGCTCGCCGGAGGCGCTCTGCATGATCGTCACGCTGTTAGGGACCGGCGACACCACCGGAACGCCGACGCCGGGCTGTGACTGCGAGACCTGCGTGCGCGCACGCGACCTCGGCGTCGAGCGCAGCCGGTTTTCGGTGCACATCGAAAACGAGCGCACGGGCGAGTCGCTTCTGGTCGACGCCAGCCCCGACTTTCGCCACCAGTTTCTCGCGCAGGACGTCCCGCTACCCGACGAAATGGTGATCAGCCACGTCCACTTCGATCACCTCGACGGGCTGGGCAACGCCTATCGCCTGTTCGACGATCTGCCGGTTCACGCCGCAGGCGAGGTCGATCCCGCGACCGGCGAGAGCGTCGCCGACACGATCAGGGACAAGTACGACTATCTGGACCGAATCACCGTCCACGACCACGCCCCCTTCGAGCCGTTCGAGGCCTGCGGACTCGACCTGACGCTCGTGCCGGTCGATCACCCGCCGCTGGTGTGTTACGGGCTGGTCGTCGAAGGCGAGCACGCGAAGCTCTCGCTTTCGGGCGATACGAGCTACGACGTACCCGAGCGCTCCCGGCGAGCGCTCGCCGACCCGGAGCTCCTGCTCGCGGACGCGATCGTTCCCGCGTCGCTCTGTGAGCACCACCCGATCGGCGGCCGACACCGCGATTCGAACGGCGTGGCCCGCACGTTCGGGACGAAACACATGACTCGCGAGGGGGCCCTGGCGCTGGCCGAGGAGTTGAACGCCGAGCGCACCCGGCTCGTGCATCTCGCACACTTCTACCCGGCCGAGGAGGCCTTCGAGGAGCCGCTGGCGGTCGACGGCGAGCGCTACGAGATCTAACAGCGTTCTTTCACCGTTTGGGTTGGAACCGAGGATCGCGACGCCTATTCATACGGATCGCCGGTCGAGTGTCCTGACACGGAGGCGTGAGGTGCTGGCGTACGGAGCCGTCCTGTCGGGGCTGCTCGCGGGCTGTACCGACGCGGGGGACGGCGATTCGGGAACGAGCGAAACGGAGGACGAAGACGGCGAGGAGTCGGCCGCGCACGAGGACGACCAGAACGGGGGCGACGAGCGCGACGGCGAATCGGGGACCGACGACGGAGAGAAAGACGACGAAAGGGAGGAGCCCGAGGACGAAGACGGAGACGAGGACGTCGAGGAAGCGGACGGCGGGAACACGCCCGACGATCACTCCGCGGCCGACGGAGTTACCGAGCAGCCGGCGCTCGGGGATCCGGCGAGCGCGACCGGGACGATCGTCGAGTTCTCGGATCCCGGCTGTGGGGTCTGTGCCGCGTTTCACGACGGCGACTTCCAGGAGATCGAGCGCGAACTGGTCGACCCGGGCGAGGCGGCGTGGTCCTCGGGACGCTCGGGGCGGGCTGTGCTGCCTGTAGCTCGGCGGTCGTGGCGGGTGCGCTGGGGCTGGTCGGTACCGGCTGGATCCTCCCGCTGTTGCCGCTCGACGGAGTGGGGTTCGCCCTTCTCGGACTGCTCGTGCTCTCGTCGTTCTGGCTCGCGGAGGGGATGCGCGGCGGCGAGGTCGCGGGCTGTCCGATCGACCGATAGAGTCAGGTCGGTACTAGACGCAGTGATACGAATGCTCACCGAACGCGGTGACCGACTGTGGACCTACGCGGAGCCGCTTCGCTTTCTTCGCTTCGAGATCGGCCGAATCATGACCGTGATCCGGCTCTCGTCCGGCGGGCTGTTCGTCCAGTCGCCGGCGGAACTGACGCCCGAACTGCGGCGTGCGCTTTCGGATCTCGGCGAGGTGCGGTTCGTCGCTCCGGCGAGCAAGCTCCATGGCCATCTCCATATGGAGCAGTATCGGGCAGCGTACCCGGATGCGGAACTGCTCGCTGCACCGGGACTCGACGCCCGACGGCCCGACCTCCGGTTCGACGGACTGCTCGGCGACAACCCCGACCCGCGCTGGAGCACCGACGTCGACCAGGTGGCGGTCATGGGCAACCGCTGGCTCACCGAGATCGCCTTCTTCCATCGGCCCAGCCGAACGGTGATCCTCGGCGACGTCGGCTACCACCTCGACGGGAGCTCACCGCCGAAAACGCGGCTCATGGCCCGGCTCTTGGGGATCTACGAACAAGTCGGCCCCACGCTCGACTTTCGGCTGACGATCCGAAACGAGGAGACGTTCCGGCGGGCGATTCGGGACATCCTCGCCTGGGAGTTCGACCGAGTGATCCCCGGTCACGGGACCGTCGTCGAGACGGGAGGCAAACGCGCCGTGATCGAGGGGTTTGAGTGGGTGCTGTAGGTCCTCACAGCGAGGCGAACGGGACGAGACGCCCGCCCCGCTCGGCGAGTCCGTAGCGCACCAGGCGGCATGTTCGATCTCGCGCGCGACGACTCCGCGAACTCGAGGCGTTTCGGGCGTGGGTCACGCCGGTCATCCTGCGGGCCGTATCGCGGGCTCGGCGCGCTTCCCCCAACGGGTGACCGGTGGATCGTGGTCACGGAATATATAGTTGCGACGGACCGACGTCGAGCAGGGAGCTATGTGCAAAAAAGGCGGCTCGGTCCACTTTATTTGATTCGATGATCGCTTTTAGGGACACCGAAAAGTCGAAACGTCTTTGTGCGTTTAGGTTGCCCTAACTCGTATGGCACGAAACGGAGCCGGCCAGGGTGGGTTGACACGGCGTCAGTACGTGGTCAGCGGGATCGCAGCGAGCAGCGGGCTGCTTGCGGGGTGTACCGGCGAGGACGGCGAGGGCGAGGAGTCGGGCGGAGCGGAGTCCGAAGAGGGTACGGGCGACGAGTCGGACGGCAGCTCGGAGGGAGGCGACTCGTATACGGTCGAGATGGCGCCGGTCGGGGAAGTCGAATTCGAGTCGGTGCCCGAGCGCGTCGTGACGTACTTTCCGGGCTACGCCGACATGTGCGTCGCACTCGGCGTCGAGGACTCTCTGATCGCGATGGCCGAGACGGATCGCTATCACACGGAGTACTACGACGAACTCGACGGGGTGTCGATCGATACGGATGGGGTAGAGGACATCCTCGGCGAGAGCGGGATCGACAAGGAGATCTTCTACGAACTCGACGCGGACCTCCACCTGATCGATCCCGAGTGGCTGATCAACAACGACTTCTTCGGGCTCGACGAGGACGATATCGAGGAGATCGACGAGGCGGTCGCGCCCTTTATCGGCAACACGATCTTCCGGCGCACGGACGAGTGGCACGACTACGAGTACTACACGCTCTATGAAGCCTTCGAGAAGGTCACACAGGTCTATCAGGAATCGGAGCGCTACGAGGCCTTCGCCGAGTTCCACGAAGAGTTCATCGCGGGCGTCCAGGAGCGACTGCCCGAGGAGCGTCCGAACGCCCTGCTGGTGTTCGGCGACGGCGACGAGCCCGAGGCGTTCTCGCCGTACCGTCTCACGGACGAGGGCACGAACAAAAAGCAGTTCCACGACCTGGGGATCGAGGACGCCCTTTCGGGCACCGGCATCGAGGGGCTCTCAACGAGCGATCGCGGCCAGATCGACTACGAGACGATGCTGGACGTCGATCCCGACAGCCTGCTCGTTCGGGGCCACGAAGACAAGTCGGCCGCGGAGTTCGAGGACACGGTGGTGGCGTTCATGGAAGACCACCCGGTCGCGAGCGAGCTGACGGCCGTCCGGGAGGGGCGGGTGTTCCGCGGCGGACCGATCTACCAGGGACCGATCCAGAACCTCTTTACGACCGAACGGGCCGCTCAGGAGTTCTTCCCCGAGGAGTTCGGCGACGAGGAGCTGTTCGACCGCGAGTCGATCGGGGGGATCGTCGCCGGGCGATGAGGACCCACGTCGAGCGGGTCGACCGCGAGCGCGAGGCAGTGATCGAAAAACGCACGGCCTACGATCGGTTCCGGACGAGACTCGGGGCGATCTCGCCGCGGCGGACCGGGGGGACCGGCGGCGACACGCTGGTTTCGTCCGGCGGGACGGCGGGCGCAGGGCCCGTCCGCGAGGCGTTCGCCGAAACCGTCGCACCGACCTGTGAGGACCGTCCGGTGTCGGAGCTGCTCGCGGCGGAGCTCGGCGAGGAGGTCGCGACGGCGCTCGCGACCGCCGGCCTCTCGCCCCCGCTGTACCGGGCACTCGAAAGCGAATCCGGACGCCGTCGGGCCGAACTCGCCGCGATGGAGCGCGCACTCGACGCCGAGGCGGACTCGCTCGAACGCGCAAGCGACCGGATCGAACCGATCCGCAAGTGGCTGATTGAGACGAACGAAACGCCGCTTTCGGCCTGCGAGTTCGACGAGCTCCGCGCGCGCCACGAGCGACTCGCGGGGTTTCGCGCCGACTGCGGGGCGATCGCAGTGGACAGACAGGAGCACCTCGGGCGGACGACGAGCGCCGGCGGCCGTGCCGGGGTTCGTCACCGCGATCTCCCGTACTACCTCTACGAGTCGTTTCCGACGGATCATCCGGTGCTCGTGACCGTCGCCCGTCTCGACGACCTGTGTGGGGAGTGTCAACGCGTCGTTCGGAGCCACCTCGTTCGGCGGGTGTAATAGGGATTAGCATAAGTAATGGTACACTGTTGGTGGAGTGAGTTCTGGAATCGTTGCTGTGAGGAAGCGTTTCACGTCGTCGATTGTATC
>JAWARX010000156.1:0-6100 GCA_038893155.1 Halalkalicoccus sp. | reverse complement strand
CTCCCGCTCGTGAACATCTCGAAGGACGTCTACAGCGATTATCGGGAGGAGGACAACATCTACCTCCCCGCGGCGTGGCTCGAAGCCGAGGGCGTCACCGAGGACCGACTGCTCGATTCGGCGACCGTCGACTCCGCGGCGGCGATCGTCGCCCGCACCACGGACCACGCCCGGACGTACCTCGACGACGCCCAGCGCTACCTCGAAGCCCTCCCCGAGGTCGAGGGCAACCGCCTCGCCGCGTGGGCGATCCCCTACCTGCTCGCGGTCGCCACCCTCCGGGAGCTCTCCGCTCGACCCGAAGACGCCCTCTCGGCCAAGGGCGTGAAGATCTCGCGGAGCGAGGTCCACGCGATCGTCGAGCGGACCCTCGGGGAGACGAACGGCGAGGCCATCGGCGATCTTCGAACGACGATCGCCGAACGCCCGTTCGATCAGGTCTGAGCCAGCGTTTCTGCCAGCTTTCGTGCCTCGCGGACGCGCTCGTCCGCCCGCCCGTCGCCCGTCCCCTCGACCTCCGAGAGCAATCGAACGACGTCGCCAGCGCCCTCGCGTCGGACCTCCTCCGGCACGTCGCCTCGAATCGCGTCCGCGACGGCCTGTGCCTCACCGATCCACCGGCTCGCGGTTCGATCGACCGGCAGCTCCTCGGTCGCTTCGAGCTCGCGGTACAGGCGGTCTGCGAGTTCCTCGGCGTTTCGATTTTTGTCTGTCATCCGTGAGGAATCCCATCCGTCCGCCGTCCTGTGCGACCTCAGCTCGGCAGTCAGTACCATACACATGGGACCGCCGGGCATTAAATGATACCCGATCAATCACGGGACGATGTCCGACGATACCTCGTCCGAGCAGGGGCTCGCCGAGCATACTAGTGGGCTGTCGACGTCGGATCCCGAAACCGACCCCTCCGATCTGCGCCCGCTCCGCGACGCGCTCGCGAACGCTCGCGTCGTCGGTTTGGGCGAGGCGACGCACGGAACCCGGGAGTTCTGCGAACTCAGGCACCGAGTGGTCAGGCTTCTCGTGGAGAACCTTGATTACCGACTGTTCGGGCTGGAGGCCGGGTTCACGGAGACGTTGGCTATCGACAATTACGTGGTTCGTGGGGAGGGCGACCCACGCGAGGCGCTCGCCGGGCTTGACCTCTGGCCGTGGAACACGGAGGAGATGCTGGCGCTGGTCGAGTGGCTTCGCGAGTTCAACGCGGATCGCCCCCTCGACGACCGCGTCCGATTCTACGGCTTCGACGCCCAGTTCGTCGAGAAACCGGTCGTGGCCGTCCGCGAGTACCTCTCCGCCGTCGACCCCGACGGTCTCGCGGAGATCGCCGACGACATTTGCTCGCTCGAATCGAAAGACGTCCGAGGCGAGCGGTACGCGGTCGCAAAAGAACACGTCGACGCCGCCGAAGCGACTGTCGCGGCGCTCACGGACCGGTTCGAGCGGCGAGAGGACGAGTACGTCGATACGACGTCCCGGAACGCATACGACCTCGCCCGGCGGCAGCTCCGGACGATTGAGCAGGCGACGGAGTTCGCGCGCGCGAGCCACGAGCACGACGAACCACGCGGGGCGGTGAGTCTCCGCGACGAGTACATGGTCGAGAACGTCGCGTGGATCCTGAATCACGAGGACCGGGATCGAATCGTGCTCTGGGCGCACAACGGCCACCTCATGAAGACGGGCACCGACGGCGGCCCCTGGGAGGAGTTCACGCCGATGGGGAGCCATCTGGCCGAGCGGTTCGGTGAGGACTACCACGTGATCGGGACCGACTTCAACCGCGGATCGTTCCTCGCGACGCCCGATCCCGTCGACGTCGAGGATCCCGAACCCCGGCCGTTCACTGTCGGACGATTTCACGAAGAGGAGCCGTACGACGGCGAGCCGTGGGCCCCCGATCGGCCCCTCAACGGCGCGCTGACGGGACTAGACCCCGACCCGCTCTATCTGGACGTGGCCGCGGCCGCGGACGATCCGGGACTGGGTGACTGGCTCGCTTGTCGCCACCCTGTCCGGGACATCGGGAACGCCTTCTGGGACGAGTCGTTTCACCTCGGTGGGTTCCGACTTCCCGTCGAACTCGACGGTCTCCTGTTCGTCGAAACGTCAACCCCGACGCGACTCCTCGATGGTGAAGCGTCGAAATGAAAACTGACAGGTGGGCGCTCACTCGTACTCGTAAAAGCCCGTCCCCGATTTCTTGCCCAGATCGCCCGCCTCGACCTTCCGTTTCAGCAGGTAGGCGGGTTTGTAGCGATCCCCTAACTCCTCGTAGAGCGTCTCGCTCGCGTTCAGGCAGATGTCGAGTCCGATATGATCTGCAAGCGTCAGCGGTCCCATCGGGACGTTCGTCCCGAGCTCCATGCCACGATCGATGTCCTCCCGTGAGGCGACGCCCTCGTCGAACGCGCGGATCCCCTCGTTGATCCACGGCATCAGGATGCGGTTGGTGACGAAGCCGGGTTTGTCGTCCGACTCCCACGTCGTCTTGCCCAGACCCTCCGCGAGCGCGTGGGCCAGTTCGACCGTCTCGGCGCTCGTCTTCTCGCCGACGACCACCTCGACGCCCTCCATGATCGGCACGGGATTCATGAAGTGCAGGCCGACGACGCGCTCTTCTCGTTCCGTGGCGTTCGCGATCGTCGTGATCGAGAGCGTGCTGGTGTTCGTCGCGAGCACCACGTCCGCGTCGGTGACCGCCTCCAGATCCGCGAAGATATCCCGTTTGATATCCATCTTCTCGACTGCGGCCTCGATCACCAGATCGCAGTCCGCGAGATCCTCGAGGTCGGTCGTGCCGGCGATCCGTCCTCTGGTACGTTCGGCGTCGGCTTCGCTCAACCGGTCTTTCGAGACGAACCGCTCTAAACTGCCCTCGATCGATTCCAGCCCGCTTTGGACGAACTCGTCTTCGATGTCGCGCATCACCACGTCGTAGTCCGCCGCCGCACAGACCTGTGCGATGCCGTTACCCATCGTTCCCGCGCCGACGACGCCGATCCGCTCGATCGAATCGAGGCTCATACGCGGCGTTCATCGGGAGCGGTCCTAAACGTGCCGAACCAAATTTACTATTCTAGTAGCTAGTTATTTCACGCATCCGCCCTTCGTCCGGGTTGCAGCCGCCCTAATCGCCTGATAGGAAACCGATGACTCGTTCGGGCGGCAGTAGATTCTTATAGTAGGTGACTGAACCCTGAAACAGATGCTCCCGCTAACCGATTCCCCGATCGTCCGCGACGGGAAGGTACTGATCCTCGCGTACGACCACGGATTAGAGCACGGTCCCGTGGACTTCGAGCCGGTGCCCGAGACGATGAATCCCGAGCGCGTCTTCGAGGCCGCGACCCACGACGCGGTCACCGCGGTCGCCGTCCAGAAGGGGATCGCAGAAGCGTACTACCCCTCCTACGCCGAGGACGTGAACCTCCTGCTCAAGGTAAACGGCACGTCGAACCTCTGGATGGGCGAGCACGATTCCGCGGTCAACTGTACGCCAGAGTACGCCGCAGAACTGGGTGCCGACGCCGTCGGTTTCACCCTCTACGGGGGGTCGAACCACGAGGTCGAGATGGCCGAGGAGTTCCGTGAGGTCCAGGAGGCCGCCCGGAAGGAGGAGATGGCGGTCGTCATGTGGTCGTACCCGCGCGGTCAGGGGCTGAAAAACGACACCAAACCCGAGGTGATCTCGTACGCCACCCGGCTCGGGCTCGAACTCGGTGCGGACGTAACGAAGGTGAAGTATCCGGGCTCGCCCGCGGCGATGGAACACGCGTGTGCGATGGCCGGCAAGAGCAAGGTCGTGATGTCGGGCGGCTCGAAAGCGAGCGACAGGGACTTTCTCGAAACCGTCGAGAGCGCGATCTCGGCCGGCGCGTCGGGGCTCGCAGTGGGGCGAAACGTCTTCCAGCGCGAGAACCCGACGGCGATCCTCGACGGCCTCGAAAAGGTCATTTTCGAAGGCGCGAGTACCGACGAAGCGCTCGACGCGATGGGAACCGAAGCCGCCGCCGCGGACGACTGATGGCGGACGACTCGGACATCGTCGAGGAGGTCTTCGAGACCGTCGCGAACTGCGCCCCCGAGATCCGGGCCGCGTTGCCGGGTCGGCGCACCGAGACCGCCGGACAGAACCCCAGCGGGGAGCTCCGGCTCGCGGCCGACGACTACGCCGACGATCTCCTAGAGGAGCGACTCGGCGGGATCGAGGGCGTCAGCCAGTACGCGAGCGAGGAAACCGAAGAAAGCGTCGACGTCGCCGACGGGGCGTCGGGCGACGTCACCGACGGGCTGGCCGTCGCGGTCGATCCGCTTGATGGCTCCTCGAACCTCAAGCCGAACAACACGATGGGCACCATCGTCGGGATCTACGACGCGCCGCTTCCGGCCGCCGGCCGCGACCTCGTCGGGGCGGCCTACGTGCTCTACGGACCGATCACGACGATGGCGGCCGCTGCCGACGGCGAGGTCACCGAGTACGTCGTGACCGACGGCGAGCGCGAGGCGGTTCGCGAAACCCTTCAACTGCCGACGGATCCGGCGGTCTACGGCTTCGGCGGTCGCGTACCGGACTGGACCGAGGAGTTCTCGAACTTCGTCGAGGAGATTGAGAGCGACGAGAGCCTGCGGCTTCGCTACGGCGGCTCGATGATCGGCGACGTCAATCAGGTGTTTACCTACGGCGGGATCTTCGCGTACCCCGCCCTCCGGTCGGCTCCGAACGGAAAACTCCGCTTGCAGTTCGAGGGCAACCCCGTGGGCTACATCGTCGAAGCCGCGGGCGGGCGCTCCTCTGACGGCGAGCGCTCGCTTCTGGAGGTCGAACCCGACGGCCTGCACCAGCGCGTGCCGGTCCACGTCGGTAACGAAGCGCTGATCGACCGGCTCGAAGGGGCGCTGAACTGATCAGCAACCTATATCCGTGACGCGGCGAGCAGATAGACGGTAGATATGCGCCGATCGGTCGTGATCACGCTCGTTCTGTTCGCTATCGCGCTGTCGGTCGTCGGCGCACCCTCGGCCTTCACCTCGCCGTCGGCGAGCGACGTCGCGCCCGAGGAGGACGACCGGCCCGAGACGGTTCAGTTCGAGGACGCCCAGAGCGGATTCTGGCCGTATCTGAACGCCCGCGAATCGTTCGAGAAGCGAAGCCCGATCAACGTCGTCGTCCGGGGTGAGACGGAGGAGGTGGTCCGGCTCCTGACCGAGGAAGGCGACGGGGAGTGGGTCGAGACGGACGACGAACGCGAGGACGCCGAATCGGAGACGTACGCGGTTCTCGCCGAGGAGCAGCACCACGCGACCGGGCTCGAGTGGGGCGAGGCCGCCGGGACGACGAGATACGCGTGGATCGACCCCGGAAACGGGGACGGCGGCCACTGGACGACCGAGACCCTCCAGCTCGACAACGGCGACTACTACGGCCACCGGATGCACATCCGACTCTACGAGTCGCCGAACAGCGACGACCGGTGGGTCGCCATGCAGGCGCACACCGAGCACTTCGATTGGTTCACCCTCAGACACCGCGTCGACGGCGTCGAGGCCGCCCAGCTCGCGGTCGAACGGGAGTTCATGGAGCTACCGAGCGTCGACGAGCGCTCCGACGTCACCCGAATCAACCTCGACAACGCGGGACCGTCCGATTCGGACGGCTGGGCGACGCTCGTGGACCTGACCGGCGCGACGCTCGTCCCCGGGTTCGTCGGCCTCGCCGCCGGCCGTCGCCTCTCCTCGCGGACGCCCGACGCGATCGACGACCGGCTGACCGACGTCGACCGCGACCGCCTCGACGCGCTCGCAGACCGGATCGAACCGGGGCACCTCCTGCTCGGTGCGACCATCCTCGCGCTCTTTCTGGGCGTTCGGTTCGCCGGGATCGCCCTCGAGCGGTACGTCGAACCGCTCTCGATGCACGCGATCGCGGCGCTTTTGTACCCCGTCATCGCGCTCGGGATCCCGGCCGCGACGGATCTGCTCGCGAGCGGGCTCGAACGGCGCCTCGACGCGGCCGTCGTCGCCTCGCTCTCGCTTGCGGTGGCGATCTGGCTCGATTACGGCTACGTCGGCGTCGACTCGCTCCCGATCGACGTCGTCG
>JAWARX010000155.1:0-6117 GCA_038893155.1 Halalkalicoccus sp. | reverse complement strand
GGGATCGACCGAGACGACGTTGAAGAAGCTGTACGGCGCGAGGTTCTCGCCGGCCTCCCCGCGCGTGCTCACCCACGCGATGGGCCGGGGGATAACGGAGCCCGCGAGCAGGCGATAGGCCGAGTCGAGCTCCTCGATGGCGACCTCCATCTCAGTTCCCCCCGAACGGGTCGATCTCCTCGCTACCGGGCTCGGCCTCGTCGACGCCGAATCCGGGACCCTGTGTGGCGAGTTCGAACACTAACCCATCCGGATCGCTGAAGTAGATGCTCTCGAAGTAGGTCCGGTCCTTGATCTCCGAGACGCGGACGCCGTGATCGATCAGGTGCTCGCGCCACTCCTCTAGGGTCGCGCGGTCCGCGACGCCGAAGGCGAAGTGATGCGAGGCGCCGGGACCGGGCTGGCCCCGGGCGTTCGGGTACTCGAAGTAGGTGACGGTCGTGCCGGGGTCGCCCGCGGGCGTCGAGGAGAAGTAGTAGTGGGGCGTCCCGGGATCGTCGTAGTTCTGGGTGCGCTTTACGGTGTGCCAGCCCAGTGCCTCCTCGTAGAACTCCTTCGTACGGTCCATGTCGGTACAGATGTTCGTCACGTGGTGCAGTCCGGTGGTCGGTGGTGCGTCGGTCATGGTGGGGTGGTCGTATTATAACGGCGAGCGATTAGCTCT
This sequence comes from Halalkalicoccus sp., assembly GCA_038893155.1. Taxonomy (GTDB): domain Archaea; phylum Halobacteriota; class Halobacteria; order Halobacteriales; family Halalkalicoccaceae; genus Halalkalicoccus. Next base: position 5,453 of record JAWARX010000155.1, on the reverse strand, counting down.
CGTAGCCCGATCCGGTCGGGGCGTCGGGCAGGTCGTAGGGCTCAACCTCGATGCCGAGTTCCTCTAGAGCCTGCTCCATGTGCTCGTCGTCGACGTACTCCGCGCCCGCGTCCACCCGGATCCGCTGGGCGGTCGCGAGCACTTCGGCCCGGCGGTCGTCGGGGATCCGGAACGTGTCGGTCGCGAACTCGAGGACGAGCCCGTTGTGATCGCGGGTGTAGATCGAGTGAAACGCCCCGCGGTCGAACTCGTTGTAGCGGTGGCCGGCCTCGTCGAACGCGTCTTTGGTCTCGGCGAAGCGTTCGGGCTCGACGCTGAAGGCGAGGTGGTGTACCGCGCCAACTCCCGTTCGCTGCGGTCGGGGATCGGACTCCCGATCGTCGCTCACGAAAAACGTGAGGATCCGACCGTCGCCCGTGTCGAAAAAGAGGTGCGTGACCTCCGGCTGGTCGAGGTTCGGCTGGCGAAGGACGAGGGGCATTCCCAGGAGATCGCGGTAAAAGGCGACCGTGTCGGCCTCGTTGCTCCCGACGAGTGTGACGTGATCCGTACCGGAGAGCCGGATCGGGCTGTCGGGCAGGTCGGCGGTGACTGGCGTGGGTTCGTCGGTCATGGTGTGTGTATCGGGTTTGCTATGTTTTTGTGTGTCGGTCTCAGAGCGCGTAGGCCAGGCGGTCGTGCTCAGCGCGAGCAGCGCGAGGGCCGCACCCAACAGCGCGACGTTCTTCAGGAACTGGGTCATCTCCGATTGGCGCTGGTCATCGGGAGCCGCCCAGAAGTCGTGCATCAGCGGCGTCGTCACGAGCAGGAACACCGCGAGCGCGCCCGCGGCGAGGATCGGAACGACGCCGAGGGCGATCCCCAGCCCGCCGAAGACGAGCATCCCGCCGGTGAACGGCACGGCGAGTCCCGCGGCGGGCACGCCCTTCGCGTCGGCGTAGCCGACCATCGACTCCGTGTCGAGAAAGTGGTTCAGCCCGGTAAAGGCGAGCACGCCGCCGAACAGCAGGCGGCCGAGCAGGAACAGCTCGGCGGCCAGCGGGCCGTCGAAGGCGGACGCCTGGAGGGGTGCGAGCGAAGCGACCGTCGCGAGTACATCAGGTAACATTCTGCAATCTGCTGTACGATGCGAACCTATATATCGGTTCGCGGACGTAGGCGTCACCAGGTAACACCGATGTCATCCGCCACCGACCCCGACGAGGAGACCGCCGGCGAGACGGAGCGCGAATCGGAGGGGCCCTGTGCGGTCGTCGACTCGATCGGCCAGATCGGCTCGCAGTGGCGGCTCGTCGTGCTCCACGACCTCCAGGGGGGTGAAAAGCGGTTCAACGAGCTCAAGCGCTCGACGGACGCGAACTCCCGGACGCTCTCGCGCGTGCTCGACGACCTGCGGGAGCTGGGGTTCGTCGACCGGCGGCTGGAGGAGGACGCCCCCGTCGCGACCTACTACAGCCTCACCGAGAAGGGCCGGTCGCTCTGTCCGGTCTTCGACGAGATCGAGTGCTGGGCCAACGAGTGGCTCTGAGACCGGTTCGGCGACCGGACAAAGCGGTCACTCCTCGGCGTCTATCTCGGTGATCGCATCACAGAGCGTCGCCGCCCGGATCGCGACCGGCGACGGAGGTGTTGCGGCCGGTTCGAACAGCACCTCCTCTCGGGTGTCGACGCGAATCAGATCGTGTTCCTCCCGTAGGACTGCAGTGAGCTCGCGCCGGTCGTCGGGACCCATCCGCCAGAGGATTTCCTGGATCGATTCGGGTACCGTGTACTCGCGTTCGGGCTGGTCGTCTGCCATCGAGGATGCTCGTAGCCGACGTACTCCCAGTGGACATATAAAAACCTCCCAACCGCGGTGAAACTGAACCGAAGCGGTGATGGGACAGTCGCCGCTCGCGCTGTCGGGCGGAGCCGGAGCGACGAGTCACTACACTAATGACGGACCCGGCCCGAGGGCCGAGCAGGTAGTAGTGCAATGGTGTACGTTTGCCACGATTGTGAGTGGTCGATCGGCGACGACGAACAGGACGCGGCGGCGATAGCGATTCAGCACCACGTCGAAACCGGCCATTCGATCCAACACCGGACGAGAACCTTCGACGAGCCGCCCGTCCCCGACACGACTGTACGTACAGGGACGGACTAAACCGGCTTTCGCCTCGGTGTGTGACTACCCCGCCTCGTCGCGTTCGGTGTGATCGTTCCGAGCGACCGTGTCGCTTCCTGCAGCGCGAGTCGGACTGCGGACGCGACTCCGACAGTGTCGTCCGAACGCCGGTAGTCCGGATTTTTTGTCGCTCATGTGGCCGCTTTGACCCCACAAGGGTTCGTCTGAAAGTCTCCGAGACGCGGTCATACGATTCGAGCCCCTCGCTTCAACCCCACAAGGGGTTCGTCTGAAAGCCTGCTCGACCCACCGACCGGTCCGTGGATGGTTCAGCTTCAACCCCACAAGGGGTTCGTCTGAAAGGCGGAAAGATAATCCCACCCGACCCAGTATTCCGCCCGCTTCAACCCCACAAGGGGTTCGTCTGAAAGGGTGTTTCGAGCAGATCGTCACGCCCGTTCGGCAGGCTTCAACCCCACAAGGGGTTCGTCTGAAAGATTGCCATTTCCATTGGGTCAGTCGCCCATGCGGTAGCTTCAACCCCACAAGGGGTTCGTCTGAAAGTCAAGCACGGCGGGCCGTCAGCAGACCGGAGGCAAGCTTCAACCCCACAAGGGGTTCGTCTGAAAGATGTGCCAATTTTGGGCACACAGGCCTGTTCTCGCGCGCGTAGGACTATAGTGTTTCCGTCGACCCTCAGTTCTGACTGCTCGCTGGGGGGTCGACGGAAATCAGGTGAATCTGCTACCGGGTACGTCGCTGTCGCCGAGTACGGTATGTCGAACGGCAGCCGAAACGTCCGCCTCAAAGATGTACACCGAGTCCTCCTCGATAAGCACATCTTCGATCTCCTGTTTGATGCCGACGAGCTGTCCTTCGGTGATATCGCCGTAGAACACCGACTGCTGGAGGTGTTCGAGCCGTTTCCGGAGGAGTTTGCGGTAGATGTGGGTCCGCTCCGCCGGGACATCGTAGGTGATGAGAACGAACACGCTACCACCAGCGCTCCGTCGGTCGGTACGGCTCGCCGGTCAGTACGTGCTTTTTCAGGCTGTACACGTCCGTTTGGACGAGCGTTTTGTAGCTTACCTTCCGTTTGAGTCGAGGATGCTCAACCGTCCGATCGAGAGTTTCTTCATATTCGGCGAGTACGGTCATTCGTCCCTCCTCCGTGAGCAGACAGCCATCGAGATCGGTTTCGAAATCCTCGACACCGATCTGTTGGCGGTTCACCAGGCGGAACAACACGCGATCCGCAAGGATCGGCTTGTAGATGTCTGCGATGTCGAGCGAGAGCGTGAATCGGCGGTCCCCCGGCTCGTGCATGAATCCGACAGTCGGATCGAGCGCGGTCTTCCGAATAGCGGAAACGCAGGCCGTGTATACCATCGCGTTGAGAAACGAAATGAGAGCGTTCGTCTCGTTTGTCGGCGGGTTGTACTCGCGCCGGTCGAACGCGAAGGGGTCGCGGAGAATCTCCCCAAAACACGCATAATATGTCTTCCGGGCGGTCGCCTCCACCCCACGGAGTGCGTCGATGTCGGTAGCTGTATCTGCCTCCTCTTTTAACGACGCGAGGTGCTCGATCGACTCCGCGAACGAGTGATCACGGGCGTTGTAGTAGACGAGGTTTGCCCGCATGTTGTGGATGCTCGCCTCGATCATCGACGTGGCGATAGTGAGACGGCGATCGTGATCGTCGTAGGCTCTGACCTGCTCGACGACGGTGTTGCCCGAGAGGTGCTCTCGCTTCGGTAGGTACGACCCTCGATAGTAGTCCTTCCAGCCGAAGACGTGAACCGGAACGCCGTGTTCGTTGAGCAGGCCAAGCGCCCGCGTGTTGAACGTGATCTGACCGTGTAAGTACAGCGTATCGATGCTCTCGACGGGCAGGTGTTTCGTCTCGCCGTCGAGGGTGTCGATACGGAGCGTTCCCTCGCTGCGCGATAGGTCACCGTCGGCGAACACGTGATGATTATCCTTGGGCATGATTATAACCAACAGATGTCCTGATACAGACACGAATCGCAGTACGGTTTCTTCTCCAGTTCTGGCGGCGCATCCGCTTCGACGACGCCGACGATTCCACGGATCGTTTCCTCGACGGCCGCGGCGTTCTCGTCGGTCAGTTCGACCTCTTCGCGTGTTCGCTCGGCCGGGTACGCCAACACCCCGTCTCGCTCGATATCGAGGATCCGATCGAGATACCACAGGTAGTACAACAACTGCATCCGTGCCGGCGTTTCGAGCGCCGAGGATGCTTTCACCTCCATCACCTCACCTGAATCGAGCATATCGAGTGCGATCCGCCCGTTGATCTGAAACGAGCGGCGTTTGTCCCGGTAGCTCGTCTCGTCGATGTGCGTGCCGCGACGGATGTTCGCCGCACCACGGTCGATGTCGAGTCCGCGGGAGACAAACCAGAGCTCCCGCTTGCAGACGTGGTAGTACTGGATCATGAGTCCGGTGATGCGAACACGCGGCTCGCGGTGGGGTGTGCGTTCGCTTTCGACCAACTCCTTAACGAGATTGCTCTGATCGGATTCGTCGAACATGGCTAGCCCGAGGTCCTCCGATAGCAGTAAGCCATGTATTCAATACGACCTCGACTACGGGGATTATTCGTATCGTCATCAACTACGAGATGGTGGTTGATCGATCCCATCAGATCACCGTAAACCGTCCGGCGATAACGGCATCAGTTCCACGGAGTCCACCGGAATCGAACCCGTAATCGATACCGTTTTCGCCGATGTATCGAAACACCTGCGCGCCCTCGTCGTCGCGATTCCGATGATCGATTCGAGGGATTTTCGGAGCGTCCTCTATCGTCCGAATTGGGAGGGAAACCCGGAGGTGGGAGGCCTCATCCAACTTCTTGTATCCTAAACTGTCGTGAATCTTGAACGCTTCCGTGATTTCATCGAGTCGATCGACGTCGGCGTCGGTCACCGCAACGAGGACATCCACGGTCTCGTAGTTCCCGATCAGCGATTGACGAGCAAGCCAGCGAGCCTCGGCGGTATCGATATGTTCACGAATTTCAGTACTCGCGAGCGATTTTTTTCCGAGCTTGCAAAAGTACGTGTCGACAGCGTGTTTTGAAACCACGACGTCGGGGACATCCTCGGGTTCGTCGATCCCTGCGAGTACATCCGAAATGAGCCGAAGGTGTCCTGGCGCTCCCCTCTCGTAGACGTACTCCGCTGGCGGCTTTTCACCGGATGTATCCGGTGTCTCCTCGTCAGGGCCAGCAAGCGTCCAGACGATGACGCGACCACCGTTGTGTCCCCACTCGTAGGAGCGATTACAGCGACCAGCCGCCTGAACGATGCTGTCTAGCGGT
>JAWARX010000154.1:0-6161 GCA_038893155.1 Halalkalicoccus sp. | reverse complement strand
TGGCTGACGGGCACTTCGAGGCCGCGCTCGACCTGCCGTTCGCCGGGCGTCGTCTCGACGTGGGCCAGCGAGAGCGTCTGGTGCTCGCGGTAGACGTCGCCGGTGGCGGTGTCGAGGTAGACGGTCAGCGTCCCCTGCGGGTGGTTTCCGACCCCGCGGTGGGTGCCGTAGCCGACCTCGCTGTAGCTCCAGCGCGCCTCCGAGAAGATCGACGGATAGAGCTCGGCGATCCGATCTTCGGACTGGCCGAGGCTTCGGTACTCGGTTTCGGCATCGGGATCGCGGTTGTCGATTCGGTGGACCTCGCGGTGGAACTGGCCGTCCTCGACCATCGCGAGGACGACCCCGTCGCCGTCGGTTTCGACGTGGACGCGGGCGGGCTCGGCCTCGCCGTGGAGCATCCCAGCGACCCGTTCGCGGACCGGTCCCTGCATCGTGAGCGTCTCGACGTCCATCTCCTCTAGCTGGGCGTCGAGCGAAACCCCCGGAACGTCGTTGGCGTGGGTTTCGAGCGTCGAAACGGAGTCTTCGAGGGCGACGGCGTTCGTATGAACCACCGCGAGCTCGGCGAGCAGCTGGCGTTCGGAACGCTCGCCCTCGTAGTAGCCACGGTAGGCGGCGCGTTCGCGTTCGCGAAGCTGTGCGACCGATTCGGAAAGCTGGCTCGCTTCCTCGCGGATGATCGACCGGCGTTCCGCGTCGGATTCCGCGGTGTCCATCCGGGCGTCGAGGCGGTAGCCCTCGTATCGGGTTTCGAGGCGGGTGGCGTCGTCGTCGAGCGCCCCGCCGAGATCGATCGCGACGTGACCGTCGCCGCTCGCGGCCGGCCCGTCCGAGAGCACGAGCCACTCGGTCGATCCGTTGTCGTGTACGCCCTGATCGGCGAACCGATCGGCGGCCGGGTCGGCTCCGAGCGGCCCGGGAGCCGCCATCGCGGGGAGCGAGCAGACGACGATGACCGCGACCGCGAGCGCGAAGCGCCTACCCATGTAAGTTTCGTAAACCACTTCTAGTACAAAAACTATCCGACACGCGCCGCCGAACCGGGAGCGCAAGAGGTGCGACGACCGATCGTTGTACAGGTGTTTACTTAGCATGGAAAGCATTTTCTCCCCCCGGCTACCACGCTACGGTATGCGGGCCCCCGTCGCCGCCGTTCTCGCGCTCTGCATAGTGACCGTCATCGGAGGTGCGGTTCTCGGTGCGGGGTCGGCGATGGCCCAGTCCGACGACGCGCTCGTCGAGCCCGACAACGCCAGCCAGACGATCGAGATCCAGCTCGACGAGGAGGGGAACGCGAACGTCTCCGTATACAAACAGTTCACCCTCGAAAGCGACGAGGATCGGGCCGCCTTCGACCGGCTCGCAGACGAGTTCGAGAACGGCGAGGCGAGCGACGAGCTTTCGGACGACGTGTTCGAGCGGATCGCGGCCAACGCCGCGAACGAAACCGGCCGGGAGATGGAAATCTCGGACGTCGAGCGGGGAACCGAAGCGACCAGCAGCACGGGCACGCTCAGGCTTGAGTTCACGTGGACCGGCTTCGCGGAGGCCGAAGACGGCGAGCTTCGGGTCGGGGACGTCTTCACCGTCGACGGCGAAACGTGGCTTCCCACGCTCTCCGACGATCAGCGCCTCGTCATCCGGGCACCCGAGGGGTACGCCGTCGGAAGCGTCGAACCCGAAACCGCCGTCAGCGACGGAGCGCTCGCCTGGGAGGGGCCGACGGCGTTCGATACCGGCGAACCGGAGGCGGTGTTCGTCCCGAGCAATCAGGTGAGCGACGGGTTCTCGCTTCTGACCGTCGGACTCGGGCTCGGCGTCGTCGCGGCGATCGTCCTGTTGACGTACGTCGTCTCGAGACGGCGCGCCGACGCCCCGTTGCTCCCGACGGCGGTCGCCGACGATCGGGGCTGGGCGACGCTGCTGGCCCCGGCGGCCGACCGCCCCCAAGAGCAACGGACGCCGCTCGACGAGGGCTCGGATAGGAACCCGGAACCCGACCCGTTCGACGACGTGGACGAGGAGCTGCTGTCGGACGAAGAGCGGGTTCTCAGGCTGCTCGAAGCGAACGACGGGCGGATGAAACAGGCGACGATCGTCACCGAGACCGACTGGTCGAACGCGAAGGTCTCCCAGCTGCTCTCGGCGATGGAAGAGGCGGGCGAGATCGAGAAGCTCCGGATCGGGCGGGAGAACCTCATCACGCTCCGCGAGGAGGAGTGACGACGGGCCGCGCGTTCCAAAAACGTTTAGCGCGACGGCACGGAAAGGTCGATCATGAAGGTTCTCGTGACCGTCGCGGAGGTGGGCACCGTCGAGGACGACTTCGAAATCGACGGGACGGCCATCGACGAGCGATACCTCGAATACGACCTGAACGAGTGGGACGACTACGCCGTCGAGGAGGCCGTCGGGCTCGTGGAAGCGGGGCTCGCAGACGAGGTCGTCACGGTGACGATCGGTCCCGAACGCGCAGAGGAGACGATCCGGATGGCGCTCGCGAAAGGCGCGGATCGCGCCGTCAGGGTCTGGGACGACTCGTTCGACGGGCTGCTCGACGTGGCCGCGAAGACCGAGATCCTGCAGGCGGTCGTGGAGGAAGAACGGCCGGATCTGATCCTCACGGGGGTCCAGACGAACGATTCGATGTTCGGCGCGACCGGCGTCTCGCTCGCGGCCGCCGTCGGGTACCCGTGGGCCGCCGTCGTCAACGACCTGGAGCTCGACGGCGAGACGGCACACGTCCACCGCGAACTCGAAGGCGGCGTCGAGGAGCTGACCGACGTCGAGACGCCCGCGGTCCTCACGATCCAGACCGGGATCAACCAGCCCCGTTACGCCAGCCTGCGAGGGATCCGACAGGCTCAGGGCAAGGAGATCGCGCCGAAGACGCTCGCGGATCTCGGGCTGGAGGGGCTCGAAAGCGAGCTCCGTCTGACCGAGATGTACGAACCGGAAGTCGAGAGCGACGCGACGATCTTCGAGGGGAGCGCCGAGGACACGGCCGTCCAGCTCGCTGGCGTCCTGCGCGAGAAGGGGGTGGGTGCCTGATGGACGTGCTGGCGATTACGGAACACCGCCGTGGCGAACTCAGGGACGTGAGCTACGAGCTGATCAGTGCGGGCCGGGGACTGGCCGACGATCTGGGCGGCGACCTCCATCTGGCGGTCATCAGCGGGCAGGTCGAGGAGTTCGCCCGCTCGCTCTCGCGGGAGGGCGTCGACGCGATCCACACCGTGACCGACGGCGAGGAGTTCAACCACGACGTCTACACCCAGGTCGTCGAACAGCTCGCCGACGCGCTCGACCCCGCGGTCGTGCTCATGCCGAACACGGTAAACGGGCTGGATTACGCCCCGGCGGTCGCCCGGCGGCTGAACCTGCCGCTCGTGACCGACGTCGTCGACGTCGCGATCGAGGACGGCACGCTCGTCGCGAACCGCGAGATGTACGGATCGAAGGTCGAGACGACGATCGAGACCGAGGCCGAGCGCGTGGCGGTGACCATCCGTGACGGCGAGTGGCCCGGTGCGAACGGTACGTCCGATCCCGAGATCGACGAGTTCGAAGCCGACATCGACGAGTCGGCGATCCGCTCGACGGTCACGGGCTTCGAGGAGGTCGGCGGCGGCGACGTCGACATCAGCGACGCCGACGTGCTCGTCTCGGTGGGCCGGGGGATCGAAGAGGAGGAGAACATCGAACTGATCGAGGAGCTAGCAGAGGCGCTCGGGGCGACCCTGTCGGCCTCCCGCCCGATCGTCGACAACGGCTGGCTACCCAAAAACCGGCAGGTCGGCCAGTCGGGCAAGACCGTCACCCCCGAGGTCTACATCGCGATCGGCATCTCCGGGGCGGTCCAGCACGTCGCCGGGATGAAAGGCGCAGAGACGATCGTCGCGATCAACGACGACCCGAACGCGCCGATCTACGACATCGCCGACTACGGCATCGTCGACGACCTGTTCGACGTGGTTCCGGCGCTGATCGCCGAGTTCGAGTAGCGGTCCGCGAGCGACGAAGAGCGGGTTTTTGGAGGAGATTTTTGCGAGGAGCGGTTCGCCTGCGAACCCGACGAGTAAAAAGGTCCACGTGGATCGTCGACGACCTGTTCGACGTGGTTCCGGCGCTGATCGCCGAGTTCGAGTGAGTCGGGATACGTTTTTGTCGACCGGCCGTCATAGGACGGACGATGAGCTCCGGGGAGACGGGACGACTGCTCGGCGAGTTCCCGTACGTTCGGGTCGGTGACGGCCCGCGCCCGCTCGTGTTCCTCCCGGGCGTGACCGACCCGTTGTTCGACGGGCGCTACTCGCCGCTCGTGGCCCGGTACCTCCGCCAGTACTACCACCGTTTCGTCGGGGAGTACACCGTCTTCGTCATCAGCCGTCCCCGCGGGCTCGAACCCGGCAAGACGATACGAGACATGGCCGACGACTACGCACACGTCATCGACCGGGAGTTCGGCTCGGCGGCGATCTGGGGGCTCTCGATGGGCGGTTGCATCGCCCAGCAGCTGGCGGCCGACCATCCCGACTGCGTCGAGGAGCTCGTACTGGCCGTCAGCGGCACCCGTCTGTCCGAGGAGGGTCGGGCGCTCACTGACTGGATGCGACGGCGAGCGTACGACCATGACTGGCAGTCGATCCGGGCGGCGATCGCCGCGGAGCTGTTTCCCGACTGGCGGGGAGTCATCTACCCGCCGCTGATCGCCTCCGTCGGCCGATTTACCCTCCCGAGACCGGCCCGTCCGGCGGACGTCTGGATCTCGATCGAGGCGGCGCTCGATTACGACGGTCGCCGGAGCGTCCGCGGGGTCGAGAGCCCGACGCTCGTGATCGGCGGCGAGGACGACCCCTTCTTTCCGCCGTCGATCCTCGCCGAGACAGCCAGGGCGATTCCCGAGGCCGAACTGGCCGTGATCGACGGCGCGAAACACGGCGCGTTTTACACGCACAAGCCGCGCTTCGAAAACCGGCTGCTCGCGTTTCTCGACGGCTGACCGCGCGTTTCGGGCGATCCCGACCGGGCCGGCTCCGCCGTGGGCGTACCGATCCGTCACGTACTTCCGGCGACCGTCCCGAGGGATCACTGATGGAGTATCTCGAACGGCGGCGCGCGCTCGTCGACGAGCGACTGGAAGCCGTCGTGGGCGAGATAGAACCCGAGCGACTCGAACGCGAGGTCCGCCACACCGCGCTGTCGGGCGGCAAGCGGGTGCGTCCCACCGTCGCCGTGCTGGTCTGCGAGGCGGTCGGCGGCGAGCCGACGGACGCCGTGGACTTCGGCGTCGGAATCGAGCTGGTACACAACGCCTCGCTGGTGATCGACGACATCATCGATCAGTCGGCGGTTCGCCGCGGCGTCGAGAGCGCGTGGGCTTCGTTCGGCTACGGGCCGGCGATCATCGACAGCGACGCCCAGTTGGGCGAGGCCTTCGCCCTCTTTTCGGCCGATCCGCGCGCGATGCAGACGGTCACGGAGGCGATGGTCGAACTCGGCGAGGGTGAAGCCACGGAGCTGGTGGCCCAACCGAAGACGGAACCCGAGTATATGGAACTCGCTCGTCGAAAGACCGGCGCGCTGTTCCGGGCCGCCGCCGAGCTGGGTGCGATCGCCGCCGACGCCGACGCGGTGACCGTCGAGACCGTCGGTGAGTACGCAGAACGGGTCGGCGTCGCCTTCCAGATGCGCGACGACGTACTCGATGCAACCGCCGATCCCGAGGATCTAGGAAAGCCCACCGGGCAGGACGACGAGATGGAGCGGCCCTCGCTGCTTCAGGTGACCGATCTCACGCCCGAGGAGGCGAACGAGCGGGCCCGCGAACAGTCCGAAGCCGCGCTCGACGCCCTTTCGCGCATCGAGATCGAAGACGAGCAGGCCTACGAGTACCTCCACGACCTGGCCGAGTTCGTAGTCATTCGAGAACGATAATTCGTTCAGAACCCCTAGCCAACGCAATTATACTCGTCGAACACCTACGAACGGGTAATGACGCGACCCGCCCACACCCCCGCCGTCGACGGCCCGCCCGACCGGAAATCCGTGCTGTTCTGCCCGTCCTGTGAACACTACAGCCCGATCGAGGGCGACTGGATCGTCCGCGAGCGCGCTGCGAGCGTCGAGTATCGCTGTCCGGTCTGTGAGACCCGGAT
>JAWARX010000153.1:0-6227 GCA_038893155.1 Halalkalicoccus sp. | reverse complement strand
GGTGACGCCGACGCCGACGTCGATCTCCTTGGTCGCCTGTGCGATCCCGCCGAGCGCGCTCCAGACGAACGGGCTCTCGCCCTGGGCTTCGACCCACGGGTGGAAGTGATCGGAGATCGAGACGAAGTCGAAACCGATCTCCTCGGCGCGGGCGGCGTTCTCACAGAGCGTGTTCGGGCCGTGTTCCTCGCTCGAAAGGGTGTAGCCGAGTTCGACCATGGCGGCGGTTCAGTCCGGGGACAAAAAAGCGTGCACCCGGCAGAGGCCTACAGTGGCCGGGATCGATCGCGGGATTCATGAGCCAGTATCGCCCTTACTCGCACGATGTGGCACGATCACGTGCTCACCGCGAAACAGTTCTCACGGGCGGAGATCGAGGCCGTCCTCGATCGCGCCGCGGCGTTCGACGGGCCGACCGGCGATACGCGCCACACCGAGTCGCTGCTCGGACTGCTGTTTTTCGAACCCAGCACGCGCACGAAGATGAGCTTCGAGACGGCGATCAGACGCCTCGGCGGCGACACCATCGACATGGGACCGGTCGACTCCTCGTCGGTCACGAAAGGCGAGAGCCTCGCCGATACGGTCCGGGTGATCGAGGGCTACGCCGACGCGCTCGTGCTTCGTCACCCCAAGGAGGGCGCAGCGAAGATGGCCAGCGAGTTCGTCGACGTGCCGGTGATCAACGCGGGCGACGGCGCGGGCAACCACCCGACCCAGACGCTGCTCGATCTGTACACTATTCGCGAGAACGCCGGACTGGACGACCTTTCTATAGGAATTATGGGGGATCTGAAGTACGGGCGCACGGTCCACTCGCTGGCCCAGGCGCTGACGAACTTCGACGCGACCCAGCACTTCATCAGTCCCGAGAGCCTCGCGCTGCCCGATCGGATCCGCTACGACCTGGGCGAAGCGGGTGCGACCGTCGGGGAACACACCGATCTCGAACCCGTCCTCCCCGACCTCGACGTGCTGTACGTCACCCGGATCCAGCGCGAGCGGTTCCCGGACGAAAACGAGTACCGGGCCGTGGCCAGCGAGTACGGGATCGACCTCGCGACGCTCGAAGACGCCCGCGAGGACCTCTCGATCATGCACCCCCTCCCCCGGGTCGACGAGATCGACCCCGCGATCGACGACACCCCGCACGCGACGTACTTCGAACAGGCACACAACGGCGTTCCCGTGCGCATGGCGCTGTTGGATTCACTGCTATGACCGACCCGAACACCACCGACGCCGAGAGCGAGACGAACCACGAACTGCGCGTCAGCAAGATCAGGGACGGCACCGTCATCGACCACGTAACGGGCGGGCAGGCGCTGACCGTGCTCGCGATCCTCGGGATCGACGGTTCGGGCGGCGAGGAGATCTCCGTCGGGATGAACGTCCCCTCCGACCGGATCGGGCGCAAGGACATCCTCAAGGTCGAAGGGAGGGAACTGAGCCAGGAGGAAGTCGACGTGCTCTCGCTCATCGCGCCCGACGCAACGATCAACATCGTCCGCGAGTACGACGTGGTCGAGAAACACCGCGTCGAGCGTCCCGAGGAGGTCGTCGGCGTGCTGTCGTGTCCGAACGCCAACTGCATCACGACCGAACGCGAACCCGTCACGTCGCGCTTTTCGGTCCTCGACGAGGGCGTGCGCTGTGCGTACTGCGAGACCCTCGTGCGCGAGGCCTTTGCCGATCACATCGACGTCGAGTAGACGCCGACCGAACGCCGTCATGCCTCTGATTCGCTTCGCTATCGCTCAGCGAACGATCATCACCGGCACGGGCGAGTGGCGCGCGACCGATTCCGCGACGCTCCCCAGCAGGATGCGCGCCGCGCCGGTCCGGCCGTGGCTCCCGATCACGACCGCGTCGAACTCCCCTTTGCCGGCGTAGTCGACGATCTGGTGGGCCGTACCGCCGGTGACGACGTCCGTGTCGACCTCGGCGTCTATCTCCGCACGGGCCTCGTCGAGTAGCTCCTCGGCGTGAGCGCGCACCCTCTCGTAGCCCGGGATCGCCTCGGGGTCGTCGGTGAACGCCGCCCAGTACCCCTCGGTGGGGATGACGTGCAGGGCGGTGATCTCGGCGTCCTCGAACGCCGCGTGGGCGTAGCGAAGCGCTTCACGGGACTGCTCGGATTCGTCGATCGGAACGAGGATCTTCATCGTGGATCACGGTCGAGAGTACGCCACAATCGAATAAAGCCGATTCGTCAGTCCTCAGATACTGGGAACGACGCCGACCCGTGGAGCAACAGACCCGCTTCGTTGCGTCCCGAGAGCGCAAGCGACATGTACATCTCCGAACCGCTCGCCTCGACCGTCTCGAAACCGAGGCGTTCGTAGACCGCGATCGCACGGCGGTTCGTCCGCTCGACCGAGAGTTCGACCGTCTCACAGCCGGCCGCCGCGGCCCGCGCAATCACCTGCTTGCAGCACTCGGTGCCGATCCCCCGGTCGTGCTCGTCGGGGTCGACGAACACCGCCAGCTCGGGGTCGGGTGCGTCTCGCGGCGTGTAGACGGCGTGGCCGACGATGCGTTCCCCATCCGTCCCGCCGGGATCGACCGCGACGACGTTCGTCCCGTTTTCCAGCAGGGTGTCGAGCCAGCGCTCGATCACGCGCTCTCGCTCGCGCGGGCGTTCGACGCGACCGTCCACGGGCTGTACGTCGTCGACATCGCGCGATACGGGAGCGTCGAGGGGTTCGAGCCGGTGACCGGCCACCTCGACCGGCTGCTGGTGGGAAGCGTCACCGAACGGGTCGTTCGCACCGCCGACCGACCCGCGATCGTCGCCCGGTAGCACCGAGTTGTACAACCGAAAGGTACTCGACGCTGTCGGGCGAGCTCCCGGTATGTCGTTCGTCGCGGCGCTCGAACCCGAGGCCGAACCGATCTGGGACGCCATCCACGAGCATCCGATGGTCCGGGGGATCGGCGACGGCACGCTCGACGAGGAGCCGTTTCGTCGCTGGGTCCGTCAGGATTACTACTACTTGATCGAGTACAACCGCGTGTTCGCGCTCGGGGCCGCCCGCGCGCCGGACCTCGCCCGGATCGAACGGTTCGCCGACCTGCTTTCCGAGACGGTCTCGACCGAGATGGATCTGCACCGGTCCTACGCCGCGAATTTCGGGATCAGCGAGGCCGACCTCGAAGCCACGGAGCCGTCACCGACGACGCGGGGCTACACCGACTTCCTGGTGCGGACCGCCGCGACCGGGAGCTTCGGCGAGCTGGTGGCCGCGCTGTTGCCGTGTATGTGGGGCTTTGCCGAAACGGGAAAACGCCTCGCACGCGAGGGGTTGCCGGACCACGAGGGCTACGCCGAGTGGATCGAGACGTATTCGAGCGAGGAGTTCGTCGAACTCGCCGACTGGTGTGCGGAGCTGCTGGACGAGGTCGCCGCGGGCGCGGGCGACGACCGAAAGGCGCGCTACCGGGAGGCGTTTCTGACCTCCGCGCGCTACGAGTACCTGTTCTGGGATGCGGCGTGGACCGGCGAGGAGTGGCCGCTATGAGCGTTCCAGCGTCCTTTTCGACGTACGCGGCCGAGCGCGAGGACGCCCGCTTTACCGACTGGCTGCGCGAGCGCGCCGAGCCCGACTGGACGGCGACGACGACCCACCGGTTCGTCGAGCAACTCGGCGCCGGAACGCTCGACCAGGCGGTCTTCGCCCGGTATCTCGTCCAGGACTACGCGTTCGTCGAGACGCTCGTCTCGCTGGTGGGCTACGGGGTCGGACAGGCCCCGGACATGGAGGCGAAAGCCGAGCTCGCGGCGTTCCTCGCGGCGATCACGGGCGACGAAGACGAGTACTTCCGCCGGTCGTTCGACGCGCTCGGAGTCCCCGAATCGACGTGGAACGATCCGGAGCTGACCGACACGACCGCGGGCTTTCGGGACTTCCTCCTGCGTGGCGCTCACGAGGGAGGCTACGCCGAGACCCTCGCCGTGCTCGTTCCCGTCGAGTGGGCGTATCTGGAGTGGGCGAGCGCGATCGAGGAGCCGCCCGAGGCGTTTTACTTCGCCGAGTGGGTCGAGCTCCACGCGATCCCCGAGTTCGAGGCGACCGTCGGGTGGCTGCGCGCGGAGCTCGACCGCTACGGTCCGACCTGTTCGGAGCGCCGCCAGGAGCGCCTCGACGCGCTGTTCTCGCGGGCGATGGCCTTCGAGGTCGCCTTCTTCGACGAGGCGTTCGAGCCCCGATGAGGCCCCCGTTCGAGCCGGAGCCGGTCACTCGATCAGCGGTAGGGCGATCGCGAAGACGATCGGCGCACAGAGCGCGATCGCGATCCCGCTCGCTTCGAGCGCGGTAAAGAGCGTCAGTTCCCACGCGGGCAGCGGACCGAACAGCGCCGGGCCCAGCGCGTGTCCGAGCGCGCCGAGAACGAACAGCGCCACGCCGAGGGCGAAGCCGCCGCGGGCGTATCTGGCGTACGGGAGTCGTTGATACCGTCCCATAGTTCCGGACACGACCATCGTCGACAAAACGCTGTCGGCCACACTGGGTCCCCACTCCCGTCGAGCTGCGGGCCGGCCGGCGGAGCAACGCACTTACGGCCGGCACGGTTAGGAATCGTATGTTCGGGGTCGTCACGCGCAACGGGGAAGAGTGTACATGGCCCGAGTTCGATCTCGCCTTCTACGAGTCGAAGGACGTCAGCGGCCGCTCTACGAGTCCGGTTCCCGAGGCCGTCAACATGATCTCCTGTTTCGGGGACAACGCCGCCGCCGAGAGCTCGCCCGAACTCGTCCCGCGAAACCGGGAGGGCGAACTCGCAACGAGAGAACGCAAGTACTTCGACTGGGCGTACATCTGTCCGACCCACGACGGCTATCGCAAGGGGCTGCTCGAGATGATCCGCGAGGCGAGCGAAGTAAACGAGGACGTTCGCCTCGACGACGTGGGCTTTCCCCGACAGGAGTACTGTTTCTGCGAGCGGTGTACCGAACGGTTCGCCGAAAGCGAGTACGACGATCGCTTCGCGTGGCGCGCGTCGGTCATCACCGACTTCGTCGCCGAGGCGAGTTCGCGGATCCCCGGCAAGACCTATCTCACGCTGTATCCCGACCCGTACCCGGGCCACCTCTACGAGCGAGCCGGTCTCGATATCCAGGCGATCGAACCCCACGTCGACGAGTTCGTGGTTCCCCTCTACGACATGGCCTACTCGACGACGTACTGGCTCGAAACCATCGCCAGCGGCTTTTCGAGCCTGCTCTCGACGCCGTTCAGCGTCGAGCTCTACGCGGTCGACGTCGAGATCGATCGGCTGATCCACGCCGCCGAGGTCGCCGACGCCTACGGCGAGGACGTCTTCTTCGGGTACGACGCCGCGAACGCACAGGCCGCCTTGCGACGGATGCGCGCCGACGCGCGCGAGGGGAAAAGCTACGGGCCGGATTCCGCGTAGCTCACAGCGCGCGCTCGCGCCACGCCAGCAGGTCCTCCCGGTCGCGGGTGTCCGGAGGGAGCTCCGAAAACCACCGCGCCGCGGAGATCTCCTCGTCGGGATCGGCGATCCGGGTCTCGGTCGTGAGCGCGCGGGCCGAAAAGACGGGGAGGACGCCCCACGTCTCGTAGCCGTCGCAGGCGATCCTGACCCGCGTGAGGATGCCCAGCCCCTCGTACTCCGCGTCGACGCCGGCCTCCTCGGCGAGTTCGCGCACGGCGGCCCGCTGAAAGGCCTCGTCTTCCCCGACCTCGCCGCCGGGAAGCACCCAGAGGTCGACGCCCTCGTGACGAACGAGCAGCAGCTCGCCCGAGGGGCGGTAGACGATGGTGTGGGCACCGTAGGGCGCACCCGAGTCCTCGATGCGACCGACGAGCGTCCGGAAGCGCCCGCGCGAGACGGTGCGGTAGCGCTCGCGTTCGAGGAAGTCGTCGTAGCGGTCGCGAAGCCGCTGGTAGGCTCGTTCGGCCCGCCGGCCGGCTTCGTCCGCACGGAACCAGAGGTTGTCGATCGTCGTCATCAGCCACCTCCGGGGTCGAACGTGGGATCGACGTGCATGCTCGAACGAGGATCGCCGAGCGGAATATTCTGTCGCCTGTCGGTACCGTCCGCACGTCACCGGCCAACCACGCTACTTTTACCGGCCCGCGAGCTACGAGGAGATATGAGCTTCGAGGAAGACGACCGAGTCGTGCTGTCGGACGAACACAGCGAGTTCGACGGCGAGGAAGGACGGGTCACGCAGGTCATCGAGAACATGTTCGGCGACG
>JAWARX010000152.1:0-6230 GCA_038893155.1 Halalkalicoccus sp. | reverse complement strand
ATATCTGCGGCGGGAGCGGAAGTAGAGCCGGGCGGCCGCGCTCGCCGGGACAAGGCCGAGAACTGCGGCGAGCATGGCGATGACCGCCGCCCATGGCGTCGTGGTGCGCTCGTTCGGGTGCGGTGCGCTGCCGGCGGCCGGAGGTGCCTGGGCATGCTCGTGCGCGGGGGCGCGCCCCCGCACCCGGGTCCGGGCGTGCGGCCGGGGCAACAGTTCTTGCGCGAGGGCGCCCGCGAAGCCGTTGCGGCTGTCCGACAGGCGTCCGAGGTCGTTGTCGTTCGCGACGACCACCCCAGTGTCGTCCATCAGCGCGGCGATCTGGGCGGTCTTGCCGCCCGGTGCGGCGCAGGCGTCGAGCACGCGCTCGCCGGGCTGCGGGTCGAGCACGATCGCCGGAAGCGAGGAGATCTCCTCCTGGCCGTGGATCCACCCGTGAAAGTACGGCCACGTGTTGCCGGGCTTGTCGGTGTCGAGTTCCAGTACGGTGGGGTTCCACTCGCGGCCCGCGTAACCGACCTCCTCGGCGTCGAGGGCGCGCTTCGTCCGCTCGACGCCGGCCTTGATCGTGTTCACGCGCACCACCGACGGGAGCGGGCGCTCGCAGGCGTCGAGGAACGCCTCGAACTCCTCGACGATCGGTTCGTACCGCGACAGCGCCTCCATCACCCCGTTGCTACCTCACTCTCGCGCTTGTGGGTTTCGCTATCCGTCGGGGTGTTTGCCTTCTTTGTACTCGGCGTGTTCGAGCCATTCTTCGAACGAGGGGATCCTCCGATACCGGACGGTTTCGCTCCGGTCGTCGTACTCGATGAACCCCGCGGCCTCCAGTTCGGGTACGTGTTGTCGACGAAATTCGTCGACAACATGCTCGGATCGTTCAGCGCCGGCGAACTCCTCGCCCTCCAGTTCGACCATCCGTATCGCCAGCCGGTCGATCGACAGCGCGTTCCCCTCGGCCCGATAGAGCGCGTACAGCAGGTACCGCTTGCGACGCTCGCTCAACGCCTCAAAAATCGTATCGAGGGACGGCGCAGCGGCCGTCGTCACCGCACTCATTCCGGTCCCCCATGACCGTGTGTCCTCCGTGTCATTTGTATGCTATAACGCTCGAGACGGGATCACCTAAGTGCTGTGCCTGCACGCAGGCCGGGCGTTAAAGACGGTCGCATTCGATAGGGACATCATGGCACGGATCGACGTCCACGACGAGTCGGTTTCGCTCTCGGAACCGTTCCTCATCGAAGGACTACCCGGCGTTGGCCTCGTGGGGAAGATCGCGACCGACCACCTCATCGAGCAGTTCGAGATGGAGTACTACGCGAGCGTCCACTGCGATGGCCTTCCCAGAATCGGCGTCTACCGCGAGGAAGACGACGAACTCAAACCGCCGGTCAGGATCTACGCCGACCCCGAGCGCGAGCTCTTGGCGCTCCAGAGCGAGGTGCCCGTCTCGGGATCGAGCGCACCCGAGTTCGCCGCCTGCGTCACCGCCTGGCTCGAAGAACACGACGTGACGCCGCTGTATCTCAGCGGTCGGCCCGCAGAGAAGGACGGCTCGCCCGACGTCTACGGCGTCGCGACCGGCGCGGCGAGCGAGCACCTCGACCGGGCGGGGATCGTCCCGCCAAAGGAGACCGGCTTCATCAGCGGGCCGACCGGCGCGCTGCTCAACCGGGCGATCGAGATCGAGTTCGACAGCGTCGGGCTGATCGTCGAGAGCAACCCGCAGTTCCCCGATCCGGAGGCCGCCCGCGCGCTGATCCAGGCCGGCATCGGTCCCATCGCCGGGATCGACCCCGACGTCGACAGACTGGTCGAGCAGGCAGAAACCATCCGCGAGCAGCGCGAACAGCTCGCCCAGCGCATGCACGAGGCCGACGACGACCGGAGCACGCAGGCGACCCCGCTCGGGATGTATCAGTAACCGCCCGGCGCAGTACCACCACAGGTTCATTTCCTTCGGAAGCGTACCGGGAAGCATGACGAAACTCGAAGACAGCGTCGAGGAGTTCCTCGACGACGCGAGCTACGTGCTCTCGGAGTACGAGCAGGGATACATGGACGCCGACGCGGCGCTGTCGGTACTGGAAGGACACATCGACGGTCTGCGCGAGGAGTTCCGGAACTAACCGATCAGCTCGCGGATCCGCTTTTCGTACGCGAGGAAGGCGGCGTCGGTGCGCTCGCGCGGGCGATCGAGGTCGACCCCGACGATCTCGCGGACGTGGCCCGGTTCGGTGCCCATCACGACCACCCGGTCGGCGAGCGTGACCGCCTCGCTCACGTCGTGGGTCACGAACAGCACCGTCTTCTCGGTCTCGCGCCAGATCTCCAGTAGCTCCTCCTGCAGGCGGTCGCGCGTCTGGGCGTCGACCGCGCCGAACGGCTCGTCCATCAGCAGGATGGCGGGATCGACCGCGAGCGCGCGGGCGATCGCCACCCGCTGTTTCATCCCGCCCGACAGCGCGCTCGGATAGGCCTCCTCGAACCCCGAGAGCCCGACGAGGCCGATCAGCTCTTCTACCCGTCTGTCGCGCGCTCCGCTCTCGACTCCCTGCTGTTCGAGCCCGAACGCGACGTTCTTCTTTACTGTGCGCCACGGGAACAGGTGGTACTCCTGGAAGACGATTCCCATGTCGGTCGTCGGCCCCGTGACGACCTCGCAGTCGAGGGAGACCGTGCCCGAACTCGGCTCCTCCAAACCCGCAACGATCCGAAACAGCGTCGACTTCCCGCAGCCCGAGGGCCCGACGATTGTGACGAACTCGCCCGGTTCGACCGCGAACTCCACGTCCGCGAGCGCCTGGACCGGCCCCTGTGGCCCCTCGTAGCGCTTGCTCACGTTCTCGATGTCGACCTTCGTTGCGCGCTCGCGCGGCGATCGCTCTACTGCCATGCGATCACCCGCCGCTGTGCCGCGCGAACGGCCACGTCCACGAGCAGGAACATGAGGCTCAACACGAGGATGTAGGCGATCACCACGTCGACTGCGAGGTTGTTGCCCGCTCGCAGGATCTCCCGGCCGATGCCGGGCACGCCGAAGATCTCGGCGGCGACGACGAGCATCCAGCACCGACCGACCCCCGTTCGGATGCCGGTCAAGATCTCGGGTAGCGCGCTCGGGAGCACGACGGATTTCACCAGTCCGAGATCGCTTCGTACCCCGAGGCTCCGGGCGACATCGAGCAGATCGTCCGAAACGCCCTCGACCCCGCCGTAGGCGGCGTAAAAGTTGATCCAGAACGCGCCGATCGCGATGATGAACGCCGCACCGACGTGGTTGATACCGAACCACGCGATCGCGAAGCCGATGAGCGCCAGCGGCGGCACCGGCCGCAGGACGCGCACGACCGGCGCGAGGCCGTCGTCGGCCACGCGGCTCCAGCCCAGCGCGACCCCCGCGGCGATCCCGAGGGTCGTCCCGGTGATCGTCCCGGGGATCCAGTGGAGCACGCTGCTGTACAGCGCGCTCGTCATCGCGCCGGAAGCGAGTTCGGCGAGGAAGGTCTCGCCGACCGCGAGCGGCGAGGGCAGGATGTACGGCGGCTGGAACAGCGCGAGGACCCACCAGAGGCCGAGAAAGGCGGCGACGCCGGCGATCCCCCGGACCAGCCGCGTCGCGTCCCACCCCTCGGCGAACGCGTCCTCGCTCATCCCGACGGCGGTGTCGTGGCTCATCTGACCGACTCGTAGAGGTCGTAGTCGAAGATCTCCTCGAGCGAGAGGCGCTCGTCGGTGCGTCCCAGCTCGTGGGCGTACTCGGCGAAGATTTCGGTACCCGACTCGATCTCGCGGGGATCGCTCACGAAGTTCGAAAGCGGCGAATCGAGGGCGGCGCGCGCCCGCTCGACCGGCAGCGACGAGGCCCCGATGACGGTGCTCGCGTGTTCTGCGGTCCGGTCGGGCTCCTCGTCGATGAACTCCGTGGCTCGGACGTGCGCCGCGAGGAACTCCTCGCCGACCTCGTGGTCCCGGACGGCGTCGCTCATCAGCGCGACGGCGGCGGGCTGGCCGGGCATGAACTCCGAGGCGATCGCGAGGGTGTCGATCGGCGAGCCCTCCTCTTTTGCGATCGTCGGCACCGGCTCCATGATGCTCGTCCCGTCGATCTCCTCGTTGGCCATCGCCTGCCAGACGGCGTTCGCGCCGCCGATCTCGGTGATCTCGACGTCCTCGCCGGGAGTCAGATCGTGGACGTCCGAGAGCCAGTACCGAAGCAGGATGTCCGGGACGCTGCCTTCCGGGAACGTGCCGAAGCGGAACGTCCGGCCCGTCTCCTCCTCGTAGCGGGCGAACGCCTCGGGGCCGTGGTCGTCCCACAGCTCTCGCAGGCGTTCGTCGGCCATGATCATCATCGGCTCTTTGATGTTGGCCGCGACGACCTTCGCCTCGATCCCGCGGTCGATGACGATCATCGAGGGGACGATCCCGAACAGCCCGACATCGATCTCGCCGCTGGCGTACGCCTGGACGATGCTCGGGCCGTCCGAGAACTCGCGGGCGTCGACCGGCACCGAGAACTCCTCGAAGTACCCCTCTTCTTGCATCACGAACTGCTGCATGTCGGGGTAGATCGGCATGTACGCCACCGTCAGCTCCTCGATCTCGTCGCTCCCGAGACAGCCTGCCAGTCCAGTCGTTCCGAGCGCGAGGCCCGTGCCGGTCGTCCGCAGAACGTCGCGTCTGGAGATACCGCCACCGCTATCGGACGTATTCACTGTATCGTCGGTACGCGCCAGAGGGGTATTCGCGACTCGGATGCGGTAAGATCACCTTCCGTCGGAGGCTCGTGTTTCGGCCCGTATTCTCCCTCGAACCCGGCTTCGGACGGTTTTCCGCCGGTTCGACGGTAGAAGGGGCGTCGTAGGTGTCCGCAATTATTGCGACACGCGACGGTAGCAAGCGTTATGCGGGGGCGGGCCGCGCTCCAACGCATGACGGACTTCTCGAAACGCGTCGAAGGCGTGTCGATCAGCGGGATCCGCGAGGTGTTCGAGGCCGCCGGCGAGGAGGCGATCAACCTCGGGATCGGCCAGCCCGATTTCCCGACGCCGGCCCACGCCCGCGAGGCCGCGATCGAGGCCATCGAGTCGGGCGCAGTCGACGCCTACACCTCGAACAAGGGCACCCGCGAACTGCGCGAGGCGATCGCCGCGAAGTACGACCGGGACTATTCGATACCTGTGGACCCCGGAGACGTGATCGCCACCGCCGGGGGCAGCGAGGCGCTGCACCTCGCGATCGAGGCCCACGTCGATAGCGCGGGACACTGTCCCGCTGACGATCGGACGCAGTCCAATAGTCCCGGCCATGAGGTGCTCTTTCCGGATCCGGGGTTCGTCTCCTACGACGCGCTGACCCGGATCGCCGGCGGTACCCCGAAACCGCTCGGCCTGCGCGAGGACCTGACGCTCGATCCCGCGACCGTCGAGGCGGCGATCACCGACGACACCGCCGCGTTCGTCGTCAACAGCCCCGCCAATCCCACGGGTGCGGTCCAGTCGGAAGCGGACATGCGCGAGTTCGCCCGGATCGCCGACGAACACGACGTCCTGTGCATCAGCGACGAGGTCTACGAGCACATCGTCTTCGACGGCGTTCACCGCTCGCCGCTGGAGTTCGCCGAGACGGACAACGTCGTGGTCGTCAGCGCCTGCTCGAAGACCTACTCGATGACCGGCTGGCGGCTGGGGTGGATTCTCGGGAGTACGCGGCGGATCGAGCGCATGCTCCGGGTGCATCAGTACGCCCAGGCGTGTGCGAGCGCGCCCGCACAGTACGCCGCCGAGGCTGCCCTCTCGGGACCGCAAGAGCCCGTCAGGGAGATGGTCGCGGCGTTCGAGGAGCGCCGGGATCTCGTCGTCGACGGGCTGACCGACATGGGACTGGACGTGCCCACCCCCCGGGGGGCCTTCTACGTCATGCCGAAGGTGCCCGAGGGATGGGTCGAGGAAGTGATCGACCGGGGCGTCGTCGTCGTCCCCGGCGTGGCCTTCGGCGACCGCGGGGCGGGCTACGCGCGGCTCTCGTATGCGACCGGCACCGACGAACTGGAGGAGGCACTCGCGATCATGCGCGAGGCGACGCGGGCGGTGAGCTGATCCGAACCCCAACCTATAGGCCCGTCTCCGTAGTGATATGCGCCACCCCATGGCACACGACTGCTCGTTTCTCGCCGAACTGCTGGACGAGGGACAACGCTCGTTCGAGGACTCCCACCGCGAGACCCA
>JAWARX010000151.1:0-6233 GCA_038893155.1 Halalkalicoccus sp. | reverse complement strand
TTCGGGGCGCTCGGCGAAACACCGCATCGCGCTCGCGAGGAGGTTCGTCCTCGTGATGTTCCCCGCCACGAGCAACAGCATACAGAACCCGAGCACCTCGCGCTCGGTGAGTTCGTGGCCCTCGACTTCGGCCTCGACGAGCGCGCTGATGAGATCGTCGCGCGGCTCCGCTCGGCGCAGTTCGATCATTTCGGCGAAGTACGCCGAAAGCTCCTCGAGGACGCGCTCCTGGCGCTTCTGGAACGCATCGAGTTCGGCCTCGCTCGTTCCATCGGGCCGGGCGACCAGCGCGTCGGACCACTCCTTGAATCGACCTCGGTCCTCGGCGGGCACGCCCAGCATCTCGGCGATGACGATCACTGGCATGGGGTAGGCCAGCTCCTCGACGAGATCGAACTCCCCGCCCGCGAGTGCGTCGTCGAGCAGGTCGTCGGTGATCGCCTCGATCCGCGCCGCGAGATCGGCGACCGCCCGCGGCCGGAAGAACTCCTCGACGACCGACCGCAGCCGGCGGTGGTCCGGCGGGTCGGTAAACAGGACGGTGTCCATGATCGGGGACTGCTCGGATTCGGGGACATCGAACCCCGGCGCGTTCGAGGGGTCCGAGGAGAACGCCGAATCGTCCGCGAGGATCGCTTTCACGTCGTCGTAGCGAAACGCGTCCCAGATCTCGCGGCGCTCGTCGTAGCGGATCGGCGCGTGCTCTCGCATGCGCGCGTACCACGAGAACGGTTCGAGCCAGCCTTCGCGGGTCGAAAGCTCCTCGGGAAACGTCGCAAGCGGGGCCTGCGGATCGGCGGCTCTCATGACCTGTCTGTAGGAACCGAACGACTACCCTCTTTTCGGAAGCGAACAGATCCCCGAGACGTTCGATCCCCGAGGGATCGCCCCGTACGGTCGCCGGGGATATCAGCGTTGTTCATCGCCGTTCCGGCGGCGAGTTTCAGGTCGCTTTTGGGCGCTCGCCACGTAGATCGGGACGATGCACGCAGACTCCGCCCTCGGTCGTCGCAGCGTCCTCAGAGCGGCCGGCGTCCTCGCACTCGGGGCGCTCGCGGGCTGTACGGACGACAGCGGCGGCGATGACGACGCGGACTACGAGACCGTCCCCGACGACGAAGAGCCCGACTACGACGGCTGGCTCGACGCCGCCGAGACCTACGACGGCACGGCCGACTTCCGCGGCGAGAGCGAGGTCACCGTGCTGGTCGGCACCGGGAGCCGGGGCTACTCGTTTTCGCCCGCGGCGATCATGGTCGATTCCGGAACCACGGTCGTCTGGGAGTGGACCGGCGACGGCGGCGGGCACAACGTCGAGGAGGAAAACGGCGCCTACGAGAGCCCGATCGAAACCGAGGAGGGCTACACGTTCGAACACACCTTCGAGGAGCCCGGAATCTACCGGTACACCTGCATCCCCCACGACGCACAGGGGATGCGCGGAGCGGTCGCGGTCGAGGAGTAGCCGGTCGGGTAGAAACCGCGAGCGTTTTACTCGACTGCCGAGAACGGGGGGCGTGGAGAACGTCACCGACCGGACGAGCAACCCGTTCGGCATGCGCCCGCCGTGTGACTCGCCGTGTTCGCCGGGCGTCAAGGCCGTCTTCGGCTACGGCGACGCGAACGCGGATTTCCACGTCATCGGCGACCAGCCGGGGGTCCACGGCGGCGCGGAAACCGGCGTCCCGTTCACCGGGTCGCGGGCGGGCGAGGCGATCCAGCGCGCGCTGTTCGAAACCGGATTTTCGAGCGAGCGCTACGACGATCAGCCGGCGCTGGAGAACTGCTTTCTGAGCTACCTCCACATGTGCTGTCCGCCCGGGGGCGACGAGCCGACGTCTGAGAGGTACGCCGAGATGGAGCGGTTTTTCGACGCCGAACTCCGGGCGATCGCCGCTCACGTCCTCCTGCCCGTCGGCGAGCGCGCGATGGGACGCGTCGTCGAGAACTACACCGCGCGCAAGGGACGGCTCGACCTCGACATGGCGGCGCTCCACGCGAGCGAGATCCGCGGTAGCGGCTTTCTCGTCGTCCCGATCCGCGAACCCACCGAGTGGGAGGAGGGCGACGGCCAGCGGCTGATCGACTCGCTGCTCGCGATCCGCGGCAGCGACTATCGGAGGACCGCGGACCTGAGCCGGTTTCTGGGGAGCGACGAGCTGTACTTCGTGCGCTGAGAGCGTCTACATGGCCGACCGGAGCGTTTTCGCCCCGTGTTCGAGCGATTCTATCGGGTCATCCGGGGTGTCGTGCTCGTAAACGAACCACTCGACGCCCGCGGCGCGGGCCGCCTCGATAGAGCCATCGAGATCCAGCTCCCCGTCGCCGAGTTCGACCGGCGTGCCCTCGCGGGTGTCCTTCGCGTGACTCAACGCCACCCGATGCCCGTAGCGGTCGAGAAACGCGGTCGGATCGTGCCCCGCCGCGACGAGCCAGCCGAGATCGAACTCCAGCCCGACCGACGAGCGTTCACAGAACGCCTCGAAACCAGTCTCCTCGCCGAGGTCTGTGAACTCGTGGTCGTGATTGTGATAGTGTAGCTCGAAGCCCCGCTCGGCGAGTCGGTCGGCGAGCCCGTCCAGTCGATTTGCGGTTTCCTCGACGGCCGCGATCGATTCGAAGCCCTCCTCGGGGAGATACGGGACGACGAGCCGTTCACAGCCGAGATCGCGGTAGGTCTCGACCGCCGCCTCGAACCCGTCCTCCAGCTCCTCGATCGGGACGTGTGCACCGGCCACGGAGAGTCCGGTTTCCTCTATCGCTTCGACCACGTCGCTCTCGACGCCGGCGAACTCGACGCCGTCGTAGCCCGCCGCCGACACTCGTTCGAGCGTTTTCGAGGGAGCCTCCTCCAGATCTCGCAGCGTGTACAGGTTGATCCCGATCTCCATGACGGGGCTTCGTCCCACCCGCCATTAATCCACCCGTCGACCGGTAGGTCCTTTTCCCTCCCCGCTGAGATCCGCGTATGATCACCGCCACCGTCTGGAACGAGTTCCGTCACGAACGCGAGGACGAGGCCGTCGCAGAACAGTACCCCGACGGCATCCACGTCGTCATCGCCGACTTTCTCGACAGTCGAGGTTTCGACACCCGGACGGCGACCCTCGACGAGCCCGAACACGGGCTCACGGAAGCGGTTCTCGACGACACCGACGTGCTCCTGTGGTGGGGCCACGCCGCCCACGACGAGGTGAGCGAGGAGATCGTCGAGCGCGTCCACGAGCGGGTTCTGGAAGGAATGGGCCTGCTCGTGCTCCATTCGGCCCACTACTCGAAGGTGTTCAAACGGCTGATGGGCACCACCTGCTCGCTGAAGTGGCGCGAGGAGGGCGAGCGCGAGCGCCTGTGGGTCGTCGAGCCGGGCCATCCGATCACGGAGGGGATCGACGAGTACGTCGAGCTGCCCGAGGCCGAGATGTACGGCGAGCGCTTCGACGTCCCCGCACCCGAGACGCTCGTCTTCAGTTCGTGGTTCGAGGGGGGCAACGTCTTCCGTTCGGGCTGTTGTTACCGCCGGGGATCCGGGAAGATCTTTTACTTCCGGCCGGGCCACGAGACCTACCCGATCTACCGACAGCCCGAGATCCAGCGCGTGATCGCGAACGCCGTCGAGTGGGCCGCGCCCGCGGACGGGCCGGAGCCCGCCTTCGGCGAGCGAGAGCCGCTCGAGGAGCTCGACTAGTCGTTCGCCGGCGGCTTCTCCTGTTTCGAGTCGATCCGACCCGCGGTCGCGAGCCGGATCGCGTGGGGCCAGCCCAGCGGCGTCGCGCTATCCGGAGCTCCGTCGTCGAACAGCTGCTCGGGGAGGTACGGGCCGCGACAGAGCGCACCGTCTGGCTCGATCAGCGAGAACAGGTCGCGGGCACGGTCGGCCGCGTCCCTACTCGCGCTCTCCCGGCCGCACTCGGCGAGCAGGTCGGACAGGGTCGCGTTCGCGTGTGCGCCCCACGCCGTCGAGACCGTCCAGATCTTCTCGTAACCCTGTTCGCGTTGTCGCCACCCGTCGCCCTCGTAGCGGATCAGCCCGGCGACCGCTTCGGACTCGTGATAGAGGCCCGTACGGAGCGTCTCCGTGTGGGTCACGAGTCGATCCAGCCGATCGTCGTCGATCGTTCCGACGTCGGCGTAGGCCTCGTGGGCGGCCACGAGCGCGAACGCGCTCGAATCGAGCCGGTCGTCGAGGTCGCCCTCGTGTAGGCGAAGCGCGTACGCGTCGCGGTCGGCGGACCAGAGCCGATCGACCGCCTCGTAGACCCGGTCGGCCTGCCTCGCGGCGCGGTCGGTGAGTTCGCTCGAGAGCGGTGCGCTCGCGAGCGTCGAGTACGCTTCGAGGAACGTCGCGGCGGTGTTCGCAAAACGCCCGTCCATGTCCTCCCACGCGTTCTGGCAGGGTTCGGGAAGCCCGTCGTCGAGAAGCGAGTCGTCGAGACCCTCGAGTGCGGCCTCGAGGGTTTCCCGGATCTCGACGGCGAGGTCGGGCAACGGCTCGTGTTCGTGGAGGTAGCTCGCGAGAAAGGCGACGACGCTTCCCGTCTGGTCGGCCTGGTAGGCGGTGTCGTTCCCGGCTTCGAGCCGGCCGTTGGCCCAGCCGGGCGCGAGCGAGCCGTCGAACGACCAGACGCGGTGGGGCCACGTGCCGTCGGCACGCTGAGTCCCACAGAAGAATCGGGCGCTCGCGGCGTGGCGATCCGACAGGTCGATCCCCAGTTCGCGGTCGGCTTCGAGCAAGAAGGACGAAACCTCGCCGTCGTCGCGGAACCAGGTGTAGCCGTAGCCCCCCGAGTGGGTAAAAAAGGGATCGAACTCCGGGCCGGCGATCCGCGCGCCGGTCGGTGCCGAAAGCAGTCCGAGCACCCGGAGGTCGTCGGCGACCGACTCGGGCTGTCCCCTGATCCCGGGACGCGAGTCGTCGGCCTGTCGCCGGGCCGTCTCGCGCAGCGCCGCGGGCGTATCGTGCTCGTCGAGCAGCTCCGAAAGGCGATCGAGCGCGGCCTCCCGATCCGTCTCCTCGCGGTCGGTCAGCAGGCTCGCGACCGTCACGCCGCCGTCCATCGGGACGACGGCCAAGACTGTTCCGCCCAGACGGTCGCTCTCGTAGCGGTCGATCTCCCCGAGCGCCGAGAGTGCCTCGCCGGTTCGGATCGAATCGAGCGGCGCGGGCGGCTGGCCGTGGTACTCGGCCCCGGGAGCCCCGAGGTAGTCGTGTTCGCGGCGGTGGTAGATCTCGGTCGCCTCCTCGTGGACGAGTTTGCCCACGCGCGAGGCCCGCCCCTCGGGGGCGAACGTCGCGAGCGCGTGGAGGGCGAGCTCCTCGCCCTCTTTACACCGCACGTGCGTGAGGTGGGCGCGCCCGACCGTCAGGTCGTACTGCTCGATCTCGTAGTCCTCGTCCGCCAGTCGCGTCTCGATCAGCGCGGTGTCGCCGGCGTACGACTGCGAGACGCGCTCGAAGGAATCGAACCACGTGACCGCCTCGTCCCGAGCGACGCCGAAGGCCGCCCGCTCGATCCCTGACAGGGGCGAAAGCGAGTCCGAGAAGTCCCGCAGCGTCCCGTCGGGTGCGACGTGGACGAGCCGGTCGCCGAAGCCCGAGAACAATCCGTCAGTCGTTCGGCGCTCGCCCGGAAAGCGCGTCGGGTGGTCCTCGTTCGCGGCGAGATCATCGAGTCGAGAGCGAAGCGTCATTAGACTCACGCAGCCCCGCGGAGCGTATAAAAATTGATGAACTCGTTGTTCACAAATCCGGAGCGTGGTGCCGGGAAGGGGGACCGTCCTGACGGTCGGTAGCCCGGACGCGAAGACGTGTGCTTATGACGCCCGAGGTGGAGTCACAACTATCGAGGGACGACGCGACGCTGGCCGCCCGGCTCCGGGAGTTCGGCCTCTCGGAGAAGGAAGCCGACACCTACCTCACCATCTTGCGCCGCGGCGAGGCGAAAGCGAGCGTGATCGCCGAGGACGCGGGCGTCTCGAAGCGCTACGTCTACAGCGTCAGCGAGGAGCTCGAAGACAGGGGGTTCGTCGAGGTGAACGACCACGCGGTGCCGACGATGATCCGCGCGAACCCGCCGAGCGAGGTGATCGGGCGCTTTACCGAGACGCTTGAATCGCTCGAACCCGAACTCGACGCCCGCTATACGAGCGTCGCACGCACCTTAGACGAGTTCGACGTGATCAAGGCCCGGCCCACGGTGATCAAACGGATCAAGGGGCTGCTCAGGGAGGCGAGC
>JAWARX010000150.1:0-6265 GCA_038893155.1 Halalkalicoccus sp. | reverse complement strand
TCACCGCCGTCCCGACGTTCGGCGATCCGGGGGAGGTACTGGCGGCGGGCGGGGTCTGTCTCGCGGGCCCCGAGGTGCCGATCGACGGGAGCGCGAAACGGCTGTTCGAGGCGATCGAGTCGGATCCGGGCGCGACCCTGCTACAGGTCGGCTCCTCGAACGAGCCGGCCGTCGAGAGCGCCGGCTGTACGGTCGACAGCTACCGGCACACGGCCCATCCCCCGATCGGAGCGATCGACGATCTGGTCGACTCGCTCGTCCCGGTCCACACCGTCGTCTGTCACGGCAACCGCGCCCGGTTCAAGGGGCGATACGACGGGACGTTCACGTGGACCGACACGACGCCGGCGGATCACACCCTCTATGCCGACGGCGAGTGGCACGAGCCGCCGTGGATCGACGACTCGGTCAGTGATCTGATCCGCGAGAGCCACAACCGAAAGCGCGGCGCGCGGATCGGCGACGTCCTCGGCGAGGCCGACCTCGGGCTCCCCGAACTGCCGGCACCCGGACGCGGATCGCCGGACCTGGCGGCGGCGGGCCTCGACGTCGAAGCGCTCGCCCCACCGGCCACCGCCGGCGCGGCAGCGAGCGCCGACCGTTCGCGGCGGGCCGGCGAGTCACCGGCCTCGCGAGCGGGACCGGCTCTCGACGAGCCGGTCCCCACGGAGCCGACCGATCCGACGGCGGACGGGCCGTCCGAACCGGCGCCGGAAACCGAACGGGGGATCGAGGGCGAGCGCGACGCGATCCTCGCCCGACTCGACCGGATCGAGGGCATGCTCGCCGAGCGCGATCGGACGCTCAGGGTCCGGGCGATCGACGCCGGCGACGGCGAGGTGCTCTTTCGCGCTCTAGAGGACGTAGCGGTCGAACACGGCGAGGAGCTCGTGATCCGGCTCCCTACATGAACATCCGGTCGTCGGGCCGTTCGTGGCTTTCTGCGGCTTCGAGACGCTCGGAAAGCTGTGCGTAGTGGCTCTTTACGTCGCTCGCGAACGCTTCGAGAGGCCCCGTGTCGAAGTCGAGATCGTAGACCGCCTTCAGGGTCGACAGCAGGCGGAGCGCGGCCTCCGCATCCGGGACCTGCGCGTGGACCGGCGTGACGAACACGCCGACGCCCAGATCGGTGTCCATCCCGCGCTCGACGAGGCTCGCGTTCACGCCGTCTAAAAACCCCATCCCCATCGGATCGACCGCGCTCGCGGCGAGGCGCGCCTCGTAGTAGTCCTCGGTGGCGATGTAGAAGGTGCGGTGATCGTCTGGACCGTGGGCGAGCGGAATCCCCGAGAGGACCGCTATCTCGTCGACAGCGTTTTCCTCCGCCCATTCGAGGATCGCCTTGCTGAACGAATCGGCCGCGCCCACGGGGACGAACAGCTCGCCGACGAGTACGGTAAGCTCGAGGTCCGCCCGCGAGTACAGCCGGGTGTGGTGGCGCGGGGTCCCCTCGGTGAACGGCGTGATCGAGGGGAGCGCCTCGGCGGCGATGTGTCCGGTCGGTTCGAGATCGAGCTGCGTGGTCAGATAGTCGACCGCCGTCAGCCCGGCGAGCCCGAACTGCGAGAGGCCCACCAGCAGGGTCCGGCCGGTCTCCTCGGTGTCGTGCGTGACGTGAAACGAGGCGTCGAGGGGCTGTGCCATGCGCCGGTGTAGGTCGGTGGGCCCCTTAGCCGTTGATGGCCGCGCGAGACCACAACGCTTTCACCGAGCCTCGTGCAACTACTTCCGATGCAGGTCGGCCAGACGATCGCCGAAACGATCGAGAGCTTCCTCCAGTGGCTCGTCACCTCGCTTACCGGACGCCTCCTGCTCGCCGCGGCGGTCATCGTCGTCGGCTGGTACGTCTCGCGGGTCGCCGTCCGGATGCTCGGCCGACCGGTCGCCCAGCGCTTCGAGCGCCAGAGCCTCTCGCGAACGGTCCTTCGCGGGATCAAGATCGGGATCATCCTGTTTTCGGTCGCGATCGCCGCGGGGATCCTCGGGGTCGGCATCGGCAACATCTTCCTCTCGGTGACGGTGATCTCGGCGGTGATCGGCGTGATCCTCGCGCCGGTCATCGGCAACTACGTCGGCGGGCTGTTCGTGCTCGCGGACCAGCCATACGAGATCGGCGACATGATCGAGATCGTCGACACCGACCAGCGGGGGTTCATCGAGGACATCACGCTCCGCTATACGAAGATCCTCACCGAGGACAACTCCGTACTCGTCGTCCCGAACGCCACGATCAGGGAACGGGACGTGATCAACTACTCCGCGGAGGACGAACGCACGCGGATGACGCTCGATCTCACCGTCACCTACGAGGGCGATCTGGCCGAAGCCCGACGGATCGTCGTTCGCTCGGCCAGAGGGGCCGACGGCGTCATCGCGGGCGGGCCGACCATCCGCGTCGGTAACGCCCGGTACCCCGCCCGCCCGACCTGCCAGATCCGCGAGTACGCCGATCACGGCGTCGGACTCCGGCTTCGCTACTGGGTCCGCTCTCCCTACTACGCCGCGAAGGTCCAGTCGGAGATCCAAGAGCGGATCTGGGAGGAACTGGACGAGGCCGACGTCGAGATACCCTATCCCCACACGCACGTGGTCTTCGACGAGACCAGCGGCGAGGCCCTCGTCTCGATGGAGAAGGAACCCGACCGACCGAAAAGCGGACCGGAGGATCGAGCCGGGCCCGACTCGACGGTCAGACGCCAACCGTGATCACGGTACACTCGAGGCGCTCTTTGAGGAACGTCTCGATGTCCGGATCGTGCGTGAGCCGGCCGATCAGGCGCTTCCAGCGCGAGGCCTGTCGGTGGCCGATGACGACGATGTCGGCGTTCTCGGCGGCGATCTCGTCGAGGATGGTCTCCTCGACCAGAAAGCCAGACCGCACGACGTATCGTGCACGCGCGACCGGGCCGAACTCGCGTTCGACCGCGCGTTTGAGCTCCGCCCGCGTGATCTGTCGCCCGTTCTGATAGAGGTTGACGTGAAGAACGGTCAGGTCCGCGTCGCGCTCCTCGGCGACCGACAGCGCCCGCTCGAACGTGCGCTTCGAGTGGGCCGAGAGGGGGTAGCGTACGGGGACGACGACGCGAGTCACGTGTACGAATCGCGGAGCGACCGGCGTCAACTTTTCCCTTCGACCCGTGTGATCCGACCCTCGATCGTCGGGTCGATCCCGACCGCCCGGGTGTACGTCGCGAGCACCTCGTACTGGACGTCGACGGTTCCCCGCCTGTGGGCCGTCGTGAGCGCGGGGAACTCGTGGTCGGTCTCGAAGAGATACCGGCTCGCGGCGATCGAGTACTCGGCCTCCGGACCGAGGGGCTCCCCGCCGACCCGAACCGACTCGACGCGGTGGCCGTCGAGTTCGACCGACAGGCCGCTGACGTGGGCGTGCCACCAGTCGGGCTCGCCGAAGTCCACGTCGCCGTTGCTCGCCTGCGCGAGCAAACGCCGAAGCTCCTCGCCCGTCACCGTCCCGACCGTGACCGGGCCGTCGAACGGCACGACGCTGATGCAGTCCGCCAGCGTCACCTCGCCGCAAAGCGGCGGTCCGGAGCGGATACCCCCCGAGTTGTGCAGCGCCACGTCCGTCCCGGCGGCCCACCGGTAGGCGTCGGCCACCCAGTTGCCGATCCGACACTCACCGCCGACGGTGACCGCCTCCGAACGGTCGATCGGTTCGGAAACCGTTCCCACGACCTCGTCGAGACCCGCCTGTCCCATCAGCTCTCTGAGCGCACCCGCGACCCGCTCGTCGCACGGCCCCGTCTCGGTGTGGTGGCGGGTTCCCCGAACCTCGGAGCCGAGTTCGACCTCGATCAACGCCGTCCCGTTCGCGCCGGGACGGGTACACAGCGTCCCGCTCACGCGTTCGAGGCGTTCGGCGTGGACGTGTCCGCCGAGAACGGCGTCGATATCGAGTGCGGCGAGCGCCTCGTCGCCCCCTCCACAGTGTGAGAGCGCGACGACGTGGTCGACGCCCGCCTTTCGCAACGCCGCGACCGCGCGCTCTCCGGCCTCGATCGGATCCTCGACGGTCAGGTCGCTCGCCTTCGGGTTGATCGAGGGCGTCGCCGGATCGAGCACGCCGAAAAAACCGATCGCCGTGCCGGCGCGCTCGATCACGGTCGTCGGGACGACGCCGACCTCGCTCCCGAAGCGCTCGCCCTCGTGAAAGACGTTCGCGCTCAGCCACGTCTGGGGCGAGCGCTCGACGATCTCGCGGGCCGGCGCGTAGCCGTGATCGGAGTCGTGGTTGCCGAACGTCTCGAGGTCCGGTTCGATCCGGGAGAAGAACTCGAGGGCCTGGCGACCGCCGGTGACCAGCGAGAGCACCCCAGGTGCGGTGTTATCGCCCGTGCCGACGACGATCGTTCGCTCGTCGCGCCGCTCCTCGATCAACCCCGCGAGCCGGCCGATCCGCTCGGGATCGTCGTGGGCGTTCTCGACGTCCGAGTACTGTAACAGCCGGACGGCCATCGTCGCCCGCTACTCCCATCCGCTTCATAACCCCTGCGATCGCCCGCCCGGAGCAAGTTCATAATCGCTCCCGCCCTACGACTCTCGATGGGATTCGGTAGCGAACCACAGAACGAACGGGCGATGCTCGCGGCGCTCCTCGTCACGGCCCGCGATCGCCTGCGGATCGTCTTTCTCGCCTTCCTCGTTGGGTTTCTCGGGACGTTCTCCCTCCTGCGTAACTGGGTCTGGGACGCGCTCGAAGCGGCGCTTCTGGCCCGGGGCGCGACCGTCGTCGCCATCACCCCGTTCGACGTCGTCCTGCTGGAAGCGAAGTTCGCGATCGGCGGCGGCCTGCTGGTCGCGCTTCCCACGCTCGCCTACCTCGCGCGCGAGCCGCTGCGGGGGCACGTCCGAGTGCCGTGGAGCCGCCCGAAGCTCCTCGGTATCACCCTGTTGGCCGCCGGGCTGTTCGTCGTCGGGGTCGCCTACGCGTACGCCGTGCTCTTTCCGTTCCTCTTCGGCTTTCTCGCCGCGAACGCGATCGCGGCGGGATTTCAGCCCACGTACTCCATCGTCATGTGGGCGCAGTTCGTTCTGATCCTCTCGGTCGTGATGGGCGTCGCCGCGGAGCTGCCGCTGGTGATGGGCGCGCTCGCGAGCGCGGGGATCGTCACCCACGAGACGTTCGTCGCGAACTGGCGGCTCTCGGTGTTCGGGCTGGTGATCGTCGGCTCGATCGCCAACGGCTCGCCGGATCCGTTCTCGATGGCGCTCGTGACCGCCCCGCTGGTCGCGCTCTACGGGGTCGGGCTGGTCTGTACGCGCCTGCTCAGCCCGCCCACCGTCGGGAGCGTGACGACCGCGTCGCCGGCGCCCGGACGCGAACCCGCCGTCGAGCCGATCGTCCGCGAAACGGCGCTCGGAGTGACGGCCACCTTCTCCGAGCGCGACGAGGAAGAGGTCGGCGGCTACTACGAGGACGTCGTCTTCGTCCTCGCGAATCTACGCACACACCTCGCCGTGCTGGGTGGGACGTTCGTCCTCGTCGTGACCGGCGTCTTCACGTGGCTTTCTCGGGGCGGCATCGGTACGGTGAAACGCGATTTCCTCGCGCGGCTCCCGGCGGGCGTCGATCCCGCGAGCGTCGACGTCGTTTTGCTCCATCCGGTCGAGGCGCTGGCGTTCGAACTCAAGCTGAGCGTGCTCGTCGGGGCGATCGCGATCGTCCCCCTCCTGTGTTACTACCTCTGGGAGCCGCTCGCCGTTCGCGGGCTCGCCCGGGGCTCGCGCCGGGCGCTGGTCGGCTGGGCCGGCGCGCTCGTCTGCGGGCTGGTCGTCGGCAGCGCGCTCGGCTACGCGTTCGTCGCGCCCGTCGTCGTCTCGGGGCTGACCTACGACGCGCTGCGGGCGGGGATCGTCGTCGCCTACCGCGTCCCGGAGCTGTTCTGGCTCGTGGTCGCGACCACCGTCGGCGTCGGCCTCCTGCTCGACGTTCCCGTCGGAATGGTGCTCGGCTGGCGGGCGAACCTCGTCACGTATCGGACGCTCCGGGCGCGCTGGCGGACCGCGCCCCTCGGGGCGCGCGTCCTCGCCTCGAAGCGGGGCGGGGACGGACATCTCAAGCTGGCCCTCGACCAGGCGCCGGCGCTCGACGCCATCGGCTTCGGCATGGCCGCGCGGGCCGCCGACGTGACCGGGCCGGTCGACCTCGCGTTCCAGGCCGGACTGGACGTCTGGAACGGGCGCACGCGCGTGAGTCTCAAGCTGCGCGACCTCCGGGTCAGCGACGTCGCCCGAGCGCCGGTGC
>JAWARX010000149.1:0-6272 GCA_038893155.1 Halalkalicoccus sp. | reverse complement strand
AGTTGCTGGCGCAACTGCTCCGGGTCAACACCGGCCAATTTCGTTCCCTCACGAGTCATGACCCTATTACGCGCTCAGAGAGAATCAACACATCTCCTAATCCCTATGAGAGCTGTACCGAGAACGGCTGCGAGCGCGAGGCAGCCGTCCGCCTGCATATCCCGTGGGACGAAAACAGGGACGTCTGTACCGCCCACGCCCGCGGTCTCGTCCAGCAGGCGGGCGTCGTCGCCGAACCGCTCGAGGACGTCGACTGGGAGTGATCAGGGATGGGCGAAGTACGCCACGCTCTCGGCCTCGCTGTGGTGGTCCACCCTCGCAAAGCCGATCCGCTCGAACTGCACCGTCTCGTCCACTTCGGTGCCGGCGAACCCGGGTTCGGCCCGCCCTTCGCTGTCCCCGTCCATCGTCCGCAGCCTGACCGAAACGCTCCCCTCGGCGGGCACCCAGTGGATCACGTCGACGCCTTCCTCGCGCACGGCACCGATGTCGTCGCCCGTGAACGCGAACTCCCCGCCGGAGTAGCGCACGCAGCCCAGCCCCTTGAGCCAGACGCGCTCGCCCTCCTCGGGGAGGTCGGCGGGCTCGACGAGGACCGAATCCCCGGCTTCGATCTCGCGGGTGCCCCGCTCCTCGTGATCGGGATGGCGGGGCGGCTCGGCGACCGCCGGTCCCTCGCCCGAGAGGGCGACCCGCTCGCCGTCGCGCACGAGGAAGTATCTGTCCGAGCTATCGTCGATCAGCTCCCTGTTTTTGGCGTAGACGGTGCTCATCGCCAGATCCACGTCGCTGGTCGAGGTGCCCAGTTCGATCATCGCCTCGGTGACCGCCTCGCCCCGGATGCCACGCCGACGCACGCTCGCGATCGTCGGCGCGCGCGGGTCGTCCCAGCCGTCCAGTTCGCCCGACTCGATCAGCTCGCGGATGCGCGAGGTGCTCATCTTCACGTCGTAGGCGTCGATCTGGACGTGTCCCCAGTGGATCACTTCGGGGTACTCCCAGCCGAAATAGTCGTAGAGAAAACGCTGGCGTTTGGCCGAATCCTGTAAGTCGATCCCGCGGACGATGTGGGTGACGTCGGTGAGGTGGTCGTCGACGCCGGACTGGAAGTCGAGCATCGGCCAGCAGCGGTACTCCGCGGCCTCCTCGCGCGGGTGTGGCCGATCGACCATCCGGAAGGCCACCCAGTCCCGCAGCGCGGGATTTTTATGCTCTATGTCCGTCCGAACTCTGAGAACGATCTCGCCGGCGCCGTACTCGCCCCGCACCATCGCCTCGAACTCTTCGGTACTCTCCTCGACACTTTTTTTGCGGTGCGGACAGGCCTCGCCGGCGTTCTTGAGTTCGGAGAACGTCTCGGCCGGGCAGGTACAGGTGTACGCCCCGCCGAGTTCGATCAGCTCCCTTGCGTGCTCGTAGTAGGTCTCGACCCGGTCGCTCGCGCGGATCATCTCGTCGACCTCGAAGCCGAGGTACTCGATGGCCTCGAGGATGGCGTCGTAGGCCGCGAGATCCGGGCGTTTCGTCTCGGGGTCGGTGTCGTCGAACCGGCAGAGCATCGACCCGCCGTATCGCTCCTTGTACGTGCCGATCACGGCGGGCATGCGGGCGTGACCCAGATGCCACGGGCCGTTGGGGTTGGGCGCACACCGCATCCGGATCTCGTCGTACGCGTCGGCGTTCGGGAGGTCGGGCAGGACGCGTTCGTCTTCCTCCTCGTCGGCTTCGAGTTCCTCGGCCAGTTCGGGCGCGAGTTCGGAGAGTCGCTCGCGGCGCTCGTCCTCGGAGAGCTCGTTGACCCGCGAGACGGCGGGCGCGGCGACGCCGGGGATCTCGTCTCCGTGCGGGTGAAAGTCGGGGTTCTCGCCCATCAACGAGCCCATGATCGCGCCGACCTCGGCGTCGCTTTCGTGTTTGAGGGCGTTGAACAGCGCGTGTTTTTCGGCCTCGCGCTCGACGCGCGAGCGCAGTTGCTCGTCCATTGACGGTGGGTTAGCGGGTCGCGTTCAAAAGCGGGTCGGGTCTCGCCGACGAAACGATGGATCGATCAGTCGTCGGCAGTCGCGGCCGCAGGCCGGCTCGCACCGTAGCTCGTGCCGGCGACGATTTCGCTGGGCTCCTTTGCGACGTAGAACATGATCAGCATCGTGACGATGTACTTGCTGACGATGTCGAGGATGCTGTAGCCCCACGAGGTGATGGCGACGTCGAGCAGCGCGACGCCCTCGACGCCGAGGAACCAGAGGATCGGGTAGCCGAACCAGCTCACGACGGTGAGGATCTTCAGCGTGTTGAACAGGTCGCTCGTCCCGGCCCGTTCGGCCTCTGCGGTCCACTCGACGAGGATGATGTAGACGATCACGAGGAAGAACGACGAACTCAGGACGAACCACCACCAGCGCATGACGACCGACGATGTCGTCAGCGCGGCTGCGAGTCCCGTGACACACATCGCGATTGTGAACGCGACCGACGTGAGGATGCGCGTTACGTTAGAGCCGGCGATCAGCCCGAGGGCGATCAGAATGAACGGCGTCGAGAACGTCCACGTGAGATACCGGCCCCACATCGTGAGTACCTCCTCGCCAGCGAGGGCGTGACCGCTCGGCATCTCGATGAAACTTATCGTCAGCCCCGAGAGCAGTCCCGAATAGCTCGATATCGAGACGACGGAGATCAGCATCACCGAGACGGCGATGAGCTGGGACCGCGGATCGGTCAGGTTGCGCCCGAGATAGACGATGGCGAGGATTGTCAGTCCCGCAAGCAGGACGTTGACGGCGAACGACCACGCGAGGGCGGTGTCGGCGACGACCTCCTCGAAGACCTCCGCCTGTGTCATCTCCTGTTGTAACAGGGAGCCGTACCACGCCGCGCTCACCGATAGCGTCGCTGCGTTCATGTGCATAGTACCGTGAGGGCTACTGACACATGAACGAACTATGCGACCAGTAGGGTATTCGACTCGACGTCGAGCGGTTTTGCTGCCGGGTCTCGCCCCGTCGGGAGGGGAAATGCCCACACGGTGGGACAGTCGCTGGATACCGACCGGATCCTGTCGTTCGGCGCGAACGAGTGCCGGGAAACCGTCCGCCGGTACCACGACGAGCTGATCTCGATCCTCTCGGTGACCGTCCGTTCCTCGACCGGCGCGTCGATCGTGATCGCGTCCTCGGTTCGGAGCATACCCGAGCTACGGCCGTCGGCCGCCTCACTCTCCCGGGGTCCAGATCCCTTCGGCGCGGTCCATCCAGCCCACGACGAGGACGTGCGGCGCGGTCAACAGCGCGATCCCCACCAGGTACAGCCCGAACAGGTCGCTCGGGCCCGTCGGCGAGACCGAAAGCGCCAGCCCGAGCAGGCCGATCAGACAGAGCGCGCCCGCCGTAAGCGGCGTCGCCTCGCGGACGAAGCGTGCGAGCGCCCTCGACGTCCGTCCGCCGGCGAGTCGCTCGCGCCCGACCGGATCGACGAGCAGGAGTCGGACGACGTGGCGCAGCGCGTGCCAGAAACAGAAGTACACGCCCACCGCGAGGATCGGCGGAACGAGCAGGAAGTACGCGACCAGCAGCCCCGTCTCGCCGGCGTCGAGCGCCCACGCCCGGCGGCGCGCTCGCGAGTAGCTCGTAGCGAGCGAGCCGACCAGCAGCGCGAGGACCACGCCGGCTACGACCGCGCGGCCGGCCGGCGTGAACGCGACGGCCCCGATCCCGAGGTCCGGCTCGGCAAACAGCCCGACGAGGGTTTCGGCGACCAGCCGGTACTCGCCGGGGAACGCGAC
This sequence comes from Halalkalicoccus sp., assembly GCA_038893155.1. GTDB lineage: Archaea > Halobacteriota > Halobacteria > Halobacteriales > Halalkalicoccaceae > Halalkalicoccus. Next base: position 2,491 of record JAWARX010000149.1, on the reverse strand, counting down.
CAGTGGAACGAGCATGGGCAGCGCGCCGCGGGCGGCGACCGACAGCGCCCGCTGGGAAACCGTTTGCAGGTGACTCGGCCCGGCCAGCGTCACGAGCGCGTGGAGGTCGTCCTGCCCCCAGTGAAACCACGTGATCGCGATGAACGACGCGAAGGCAAAGGCGGGCGCGACCCACCAGACGAGCGCGTAAGCCAGCCCGACGGCGAGGTACAGCGCGCCGACGAGCGCGAACCACCGTCGGGTCGGCACGTCACCGGCGGCGCGGGCGGGCGCGAGGTGATCGAGCGCGCCGTGGGGCAGCCCGAGGATGACGACGCTCACGGCGAAGACGAGCAGCTGGTACTCGCGTGCAGGCGCGCCGAGTGCGCTCACGACGAGCGTGGCAGTTCCGAGGACGACCCAAGGAACGAGGAAGGCGAGCCGACGGACCGTTCCGCTCGCCGCCGGGGTCACAGCCGTTCTACGAGCCACGTGTACAACACCAGCCCCTGGACGATGAAAACGTTCGTCACGAGGAAGAACAGCGCCTCCTCGACCGGGAGGCCGAACGGAGCGACCCCGACGGTGTACTGTTCGGATATTACCCACAGCCCCAGCGAGATCGCAACCCAGTCGACGATCCAGAGATACAGGGTCGGAACAGCGATCGCCACCAGCACGGTTCGGCGGGCGGCCCAGAGCTGCGTCCAGCCGAAGCCCCACTGGATCGCGAGGATCGGACCGGCCCACGCGAGAATCGTCCCGAGGTAGAGCGTCGATTCGCCCGCGAGGACGAGACCGAGCCCGACCAGCCCGACGGCCAACCCCGCCGCCCCGCCCAGGACGCGTTCGCGGACCGAGAGCGCGAGCGGCTCGTCGGTCGGGATCCGCAGGCGATAGAGCCACAGCGCCGTCAGCACGGGCTGGAGGACGAAAAACAGGTACTCGCCGAGCGGGGCGTACCAGAGGGTAGTGAGGACGACGCCCTCGCCGTACCACCAGACCCCGTGGGCGATGAGGTAGTTGTCCCACGGCGTCGTGTAGACGACCGCGAGCGCGACGATCACGAACACGCCCACCACCTCCCGACGGCCGTAGCGCGCCCGCGGTCGAGCCAACGTCCGGAGGCTCAACAGGAGGATCGGCGCGACGACGGCGACGGCGAGGAACTCGAGATACGTCGTAGGTGGGATCATGGGTGCTGGATCTCCCCGATCGCGGCGCGATCGCCCGAGGGGAGTCGTACCTACTCGCCCGAGGCGTGAAGCGGTCGTGCCTGACTAGTCGGGGTCGCCGCTCTGCCGACCGGTAGGATCCCGAACACCCCGCGCTAGCGGGACGGCAGCCGCATACAGGTTGGTGCGAATCAAAAACCGGTTCAGTAGCCCCGTTCGATGAGGTAATCCGCGACCGCTTCGAGCTGGTCGCGGGCCCGGTTGTCCGGAAGCACCGCGAGTTCCTCTTTACCCTCGCAAACGAGCGACTTCGCTTTCTCGCGAGCGTACTCGATGCTGCCGGCCGACTCGACTGTCGAGACGGCCGCCTCGATCTCGTCTTCGGAGACGGCGTCCGGATCGTCGGTCTCGATCAGCCCGTCTACGTCGACGCCCTGCTGGCGGGCGTGAAGCGTGATGAGCGTTCGTTTTCCCTCGACGAGGTCGCTGCCGCGCTGCTTGCCGAGCACGTCGCTGGGGACGGTGAGATCGAGCACGTCGTCCTGGATCTGGAAGGCGGTACCGATGTCGAGGCCGTACCGATAGAGCGCCTCGACGGTCTCCTCGTCGGCACCTAACAGGGTGGCCGGGACGCTCGCTGCCGCGCCGTACAGGACGGCGGTCTTCAGTTCGACCATCTCGAGGTACTCCGCCTCGCGTACGTCCTCGCGGTTCTCGAACTCCACGTCCAGCGACTGTCCCTCGCAGATCCGCGTGCAGGTACACGCGAGGGTTCGGAGCGCTCTGAGCCCCCGGTCCGGGCGCGCACCGCTTTCGAGCATGATCTCGAAGGCCTTCGAGTAGAGCGTGTCGCCGGCCAGTATCGCCGTCTCGAGGTCGTACTCGCGGTGGACGGCCGGAACGCCCCGCCGAAGGTCGTCGTCGTCCATGATGTCGTCGTGGATCAGGGTGAACGACTGGATCGTCTCGATCGAGACCGCCGCGGCCATCACGTCGACGCTTTCTCCCGGCTGTGGCCCGCCGCCCGCGTCGTCGGTGGACCGCGCGTTCGCGCTCTCGTCGAGCGTCGGGAACGCCCGGTAGCTCGCAGAGAGCGGCGCGACGTCACAGAGCGCCTCCGCGCTCAACAACAGCACCGCCGGCCGCAGGCGCTTGCCGCCGGCGTCGAGCAGGTACCGCGAGGCCTCGTACAGGCGTTCGGGACGGGCGATCGGCAGCTCCTCGTCGATCGCCTCGTTGACGAGTTCGCGTCGCTCGGCCACCGCCTCGGTCACCGACCGGGCCTCTGAGCGGGTCATGCTTACTCGACCAGCTGGATGACGGTCCCGTTGTGCGTG
>JAWARX010000148.1:0-6291 GCA_038893155.1 Halalkalicoccus sp. | reverse complement strand
CGGCCAGCTGAGCGGGATCTGGAAGGCGCTGCTGGAGCTTCGCGCGTCCGGCCTCGTCGAGAAGCCACCTCGACTGTACGCGACGCAGGCCGCCGCCTGCGACCCGATCGTCCGGGCGTTCGAGGCGGGCGAGCGGGAGGTGAGCGCGATCGAGGCCGGCGAAACGATCGCCTACTCGATCGCCAATTCGGATCCCCCGAGCGGCAACCGGACGCTCGCGGCGCTGCGCGATACGGGCGGCGGGGCGGTTTCGGTCCCCGACGGGGAGATCCGCGAGGCACGAGAGCGGCTCGCCCGCGAGGGTGGCTTTCGCGTCGAGGCCTCTTCGGCGGTCGCGTACGCCGGTCTCCGACGGCTCATCGCGCGCGAGGAGGTTCGCGCTGGCGAACGCGTCGTGACGATCCTCACCGGCAGCGGGTTCAAAGAAGAAATCGAGAGCGAGGTCGAAGCGCGGACGGTCCCGCTTGAGGGCCTCCCGTCGATCGCGTAGCGCCGGTTCCTGACCGCGGCGTCCGCCACTCTTATGCTCTCGACCGACCCGGTTGTGGCATGCGATCCGTCACCGCGACCCGGACGATCCGGCGGGAGCTCCGCGTGCTCGCGTTCGATCTCTACGACACGCTACTGGACCGCGAACGCCGGCTCGTTCCCGCGATCGACGCGTACTTCGAGGCCGTCGGCCACGACGGCGACGCGACCGTGTTCCTGCGCCGGTACCTCGCGATGCACTTCCGGGACTCGATGATCGATTCGCTGATCGACGGGCCCCACACGCCGTTCAAGGAGATCAGCCGCCGGGCGTTCGTCTACCGTCTCGAACAGGCCGGTGTCCCGGTCGAGGACGACGGGGTACGCGGCGTCCTCGAGGCGTGGCGCGAACTGGAGCCGTACCCGGACGTCGAACCCGCCCTCTCGCGGCTGGGCGAGGAGTACGAGCTCGTCGGGCTCTCGAACGGCGATCCCGATATGCTCGCGGCGGTCGAACCGTCCTTCGAGACCGACCTCGACGGCGTGATCTCGGTCGCCGAGGCCGGCGCGTACAAACCACATCCCGTACCCTACCGGCTCCTCTGTGAGCGATTCGGGGTCGCGCCCCACGAGGTCGCGTTCGTCTCGGCACACACCTTCGACATCGTCGGCGCGAAGGCGATCGGAATGTGCGGAGCGTTCCTGAACCGCCACGACAACCCCTACGGCTCGTGGCCCCACCGGCCCGACCTCCGCCCGACGGCCTCGCCGAGGCGCTCCTGTAGCCGTCTAATCGTCGCTGCGCTCGCGTTCGAGCGCGTAAGCGGCGTTCAACGGAACCGCGTCCTCGAAGCGCGAGCCGACGAGCTGCAGGCCGACCGGGAGGTCGTCGACCTCGCCCGCGGGGACACTGGTGGCGGGGTGGCCGGTCCGGTTGAACGGCGCGGCGTTGTCCGCCGTATCGAGGTCGAGGCGCTCGAACTCGTCGCGCCCCTCGTCCGTCGGCGGGAGTTCGACGACCGTCGGCATGGCAAGCAAGTCGCACTCCGAGAGGAGCGCGTCGTAGGTCTCGATCAGTTCGAGATAGAGGTTCATCCCCGCGGCGTAGTACCGCGAGTGATACTTCGTGCCCGCGTAGGTCCCCATCAGCAGCGAGAACTTGACGGTCGCGGGAAAATCGTCGCTCTGGGCCCGGCGGAACTTTCCAAAGGTCTCGATCCACGCGGTGTTGTACCAGCCCTGCCAGCCCCGCCCGACGCCCTCGCTTCGCATCGCCGCGGCGATCGCTTCGGACTGGCAGATAGAGTGGATCTCGCCGGCGTCCGCGTGGAGGGGGACCGAGACCTCCTCGATACTCGCGCCGAGCTCCTCGAGCGTCTCGATCGCCTCCCAGACCCGCTCTGTGACCCGCGGGTCGGCGTCGGGCCGGTCGAACCCCTCCTCGATGAGCGCGATCGAGTACTCCGAGACGTCGCCGTCGAGCGCCTCGTCGGACCGCTCGACGGGTACCTCGGCCGGGCCACGCACGTCCTCCCCGTCGCTGCCCGCGACGACCGAGAGCGCCCGGGCGACCGTCTCGACGTCGCAGGCCATCGGGCCGGGGTGGTCGATCAGGTGTTCGAGGCCCACGCAGCCGGTGTAGGGGACCAGATCGTAGGTCGGCTTGTGGCCGACGACGCCGCAGAAGGCCGCCGGGATCCGGACGCTGCCGCCCTGATCGGTGCCGATCGCCAGATCGACCTCGTCGGTCGCGACCACGACGGCGCTGCCTCCCGAGGAACCGCCGGCGAGATACGTTTCGTCGCGCGGGTTCGTGATCGGGCCGAAGGCGCTGTGGCCCGTCGTCCCCATTCCCATGTCGTCCATGTTGGTCTTGCCGACGACGTCCGCGCCGGCGTCGAGCAGCCGGGTCACGAGCGTTGCGTCGACGTTCGGGACGTGGCCCTCGACGACGTGCGAACCGCACGTCATCTCGACGCCCGCCACCGAGACGTTGTCCTTGAGCGCGACCGAGAGCCCGGAAAGGGCCCCGCCATCCTCGCCGTGGATCGTACAGCGGGTCACCCATGCGTTGTGGGGATTCTCCGTCGCCGTCGGTCGTCTGCCGCCGCTTCGTGCCCTCACTCTCGGCCCGCCGGTCCGCGGTTCGGGGTCGTGCGAGCGGATCGTCTCGTAGGAGTCGATGCGTTCTGCGGCCATCTCCCGGAAGACCGCCACCTCCTCGTCGGTGAGCGTGAGATACAGCTCGTCGGCCAGCTCCCGGAGCTCCTCGCGCGTCGGCTGTCTGATCGGCATACGGTCGTCTCTCGACCCGGCGGCTAAACCGTTCGGCCTTCGTATCGAGGCGGGTTCGACCGCTCTCGGACGAAGAGTTATACTGTCGTACGCCAATACGTGATTCGGTCAAACGATCTCTAACTATTCACCCGGTATTGCGTTCGTTCGGGCATTTCACCTCGGCGTATAACGGCCTTGCGACTGCGTGGGGAAGGGCCGTGCGTCGAGGTACCGAACCAGCCGAGTGAGTCGTCGGCGGCGGTGTGTCGCCGTAGAACCCGCCGACAGGCCGTCGGCCGGCGATCCGCGACCGGGAGGCCACAATACATGAAAACGAGCATCGAGGTGGAGTTCTGGGTGATCGATCGAAACGGGGCGCTGTGCGATCCCGCGGATCTCGCCGAGATCGACTCGCGGGTCGAAGAGGAGTTCGTCGACTGCCTCTTCGAGATCAAGACGACGCCGTGTGAGTCGGTCGAGGAACTACGCGCCGAACTCGTCGAACGGATCGACGAGACGCTCCGGGAAGCGAACCGACGCGGGCGATCGCTCGTCCCGCTCGGAACGCCGGTAAACGGCGGCGAGATCGACCAATCCCCCGACGAGCGAGCGCTCATCCAGCGCGAGGTGCTTGGCGAGGACTTCGAGTACGCCAAACACTGTGCAGGTACGCACGTTCACTTCGAGAAACGGAACGTGATCGACCAGCTGAACGCGCTGATCGCGCTCGATCCCGCCCTCGCGCTGGTGAACTCCTCGCCGTACTACCGGGGCTGGCGGGTCGCCGCGGGCGCGCGTCCGTACGTCTACCGCAAGCGTGGCTACGCGAAGTTCCCCGATCACGGTCAGCTCTGGGAGTACGCAGACGGCGTCGCCGAGTGGAACGACCGGCTCGAACGGCGCTACCGCGAGTTCAAGCGGGCGGCGCTCGACGCCGGGATCGACGAACACCGGTTCGACGCCAATTTCTCGCCCGACGATACGATCTGGACGCCCGTTCGCCTCCGGAAGGCCTACCCGACCGTCGAGTGGCGCTCGCCGGACGCCGCGCTTCCGAGTCAGGTCCTCAGACTCGCAGAAGAGCTGTACCCGGTGATGGAACGCGCGAACGACGGCGTCCGGATCGAAGGGAACGTGGGGCTCAACACGCACGATGGGCTGGTGCTCCCGCGGTTCGAGACGGTCAGATCGCTCACCGACGAGGCCATTTACGAGGGACTGGGATCCGAGCGGGTCCGATCGTATCTCGATCGCATGGGATTTCGCGTCGATCGGTACGACCCGATCACCGAGCGGATCGACGGCGAGCGCTACGTGAGCGAAGCGGAGGCGCGCAAACTCCGTCTGGAGTACGCACAGCTGCTCGAACGCGACGTCGCGCGGCTCACGAGGCGGACCGCGGTCTGAAAGAGCCGAACGCTGAAATCCGGCCGGCGAATGTCTACAGCAGCTCCTCGACGTCGTCGGCGACCTCCTCGGGGGTATCGCCCACGGGAACGCCGGCGTCGTTGAGCGCCTCGATCTTCGATTCTGCGGTGCCCGTCCCGGACCCCGAAACGATCGCGCCGGCGTGTCCCATCCGCTTTCCGGGCGGGGCCGTGCGTCCGGCGATGAAGCCCGCGACGGGCGTGTCCATGTTCTCGGCAATGAACTGCGCCGCTTGCTCTTCGTCCTCGCCGCCGATCTCGCCACACATCACGACGGCCTCGGTCTCGGGGTCCTCCTCGAACAGCGAGAGCGCGTCGACGAACGAGGTGCCGATGATCGGGTCGCCGCCGATTCCGACCGCCGTGGTCTGCCCGAGCCCCCGGTTCGTGAGGTTGTCGACGACCTGGTAGGTCAGGGTGCCGGAACGCGAGACGAGCCCGACGTTACCCGACGAGAAGATGTCCCCCGGCAGGATTCCCAGCTTCGCCTCGCCGGGCGTGATGAGGCCGGGACAGTTCGGACCCACGAGGTGGGTGTCGACCTCCGAGAGCCGCTTGTTCACCTTCGCCATGTCCTGTGTCGGGATCCCCTCGGTGATGGCGACCGCGAGATCCAGCTCGGAATCGAGCGACTCGAAGATGGCGTCCGCGGCAAAGGCGGGCGGGACGAAGATCACCGAGGCGTCGGCGTCCTCCTCGCGGACCGCCTGGCTGACCGTGTCGTAGACCGGCACGCCGGCGACCTCCTGGCCGCCGCGTCCGGGCACCGCGCCCGCGACGACGTTCGTGCCGTACTCCATCATCTGCTCGGTGTGGAACTTCCCCTCGCCGCCGGTGATGCCCTGTACCACGACGCGGGTGTCCTCGTCGACTAAGATACTCATTGTGCTCCTCCTTGTGCGTTCTCGACCGCACGCTGGACCGCTTCCTCCAGCGTCTGTTCGACCTGCACCAGATCCGCGTTCAGGATCTCCATGCCTTCTTCTGCGTTCGTGCCCGCGAGCCGGACGACGACCGGCTTGGGGATCTCATCGAACTGCTCTAAGGCGCTGTTGATCCCCTTTGCGACCTCGTCGCCCCGCGTGATGCCGCCGAAGATGTTGAACACGACCGACTCGACGTTCTCGTCGGAAAACACCATGTCGAGGGCGTTGGCGATCCGGTCTGCCTTCGCGCCGCCGCCGACGTCGAGGAAGTTCGCCGGCTCGCCGCCGTAGTAGTCCACGAGGTCGAGCGTGGTCATCACGAGGCCCGCGCCGTTGCCGATGATCCCGACGTTGCCCTCGAGGCGGACGTAGTCGAAGTCGTACTCGTCGGCCTTGCGCTCGAGTTCGTCGCCGCTTGCGGCCTCCTCTTGCATCTCCGCGAGTTCGGGCTGGCGGAACAGCGCGTCCTCGTCGATGTTCATCACGGCGTCGGCGGCGATGACCTCCCCGCTACTGGTCACCATCAGCGGGTTGATCTCGGTATCGGAGGCGTCCCGGTCGTCCCAGAGGGTAAAGAGCGTCGTGAGCACGCCCGAGACGTCGCCGGCGATCTCGCGGTCGATCCCGGCGTCGTAGACCGCCCGGCGGGCCTGATACGGCTGGAGGCCGAACGCGGGATCGACGTGCTCGCGCGCGATCGCGTCGGGGTCCTCCTCTGCGACCGCCTCGATGTCGACGCCGCCTTTCTCCGAGACCATCGCGACGGGTTTGCCCTCGCCGCGATCCATCGTCACGCCGACGTAGCGCTCGTCGGTGAAGTCGACCGCGTCCGCGACGAGTACGCGCTCGACGGTGTAGCCCTTGAGGTCCATTCCGAGGATGGCTTCTGCGGCCTCGCGCGCTTCCGCCTCGTTCTCGACGAGCTCGATCCCGCCGGCCTTGCCGCGACCGCCCACCTGTACCTGTGCCTTGATCGCGACCGGGTACCCGATCGACTCGGCCGCGGAAAGCACCTCCCCGGTGTTTTCGGCGAGCTGCGAGTCGGGCGTCGGGATTCCCGCGTCGGCGAACACCGACTTCGCCTGATACTCGTGTAATTTCATCCGTCAGTATCCGCGTTCGGCGGCCGCTTAAATCCCGCCGATGTTCGCGCCATTTGTATTAGATGATTGGTAACTTCTCGCGAATCCTAT
>JAWARX010000147.1:0-6305 GCA_038893155.1 Halalkalicoccus sp. | reverse complement strand
TCGCGTTCCTGCCCGAGGACTCGCGGCTGCTCGTCACCGAACGCGAGGGACGGTTGAACCTCCTCGACCGGGAGGACGGTGCAGTCGAAGTGATCGATGGCGCGCCGGACGTCTACGCCGAGGGTCAGGGAGGGCTGCTCGACGTGGCACTCCATCCCGAGTTCGCCGACGAGCCGTGGGTGTATCTGACTTACTCGGCGGCCGACGACGACGGCGAATCGGCGACCCACCTCGGTCGGGGCCGGTTCGACCCCGACGAGGGTACACTGGCGGGGTTCGAGGAGCTGTTCGTGGCCGGGCCGTTCGTCGATTCGGATGGCCACTTCGGCTCGCGGATTCTCTTCGGCGACGACGGCATGCTGTATATGACGACCGGCGACCGCCAGCAGAAGGACTTCGGCCCCGAGCACGTCTCACAGGACACCACGAACGAACTCGGCGCGACGCTGCGGCTCGCACCCGACGGCTCGATCCCCAACGACAACCCCTTCGTCGACGACGAGGACGTGACGGACGCGATCTACAGCTACGGCCATCGCAACGCCCAGGCGATGACGATCCACCCCGAGACGGGTGCGATCTGGCAGGGTGAACACGGCGAGGAGGACGGCGACGAGATCAACGTGATCGAAGCCGGCGGCAACTACGGCTGGCCGGTCGCGACCTACGGCTGTGCGTACGGCACCGACGACCCGATCGGTGACCTGCCCCACGAGCGCGAGGACACGGTGAACCCGATCTACTACTGGGAATGTCCCGATCCCGACGGGGGGTTCCCGCCGAGCGGGATGACGTTCTACGACGGCGAGGCGTTCCCCGACTGGCAGGGCGAGCTGCTCATGGGCAACATCGCCGGGGAGTATCTCGGGCGATTCGCCGTCGATGGAGAGGAGGTCGAAGAGGCCGACCCGCTGCTCGAAAACTGCGACTGGCGGATCCGCGACGTCGCGGTCGCGCCCGACACCGGCCACCTCTACGTGCTGCTGGACGAGGAAGACGCCCCGATCGTCCGGATCGTTCCCGAGTCGGACTGATCGCCCGTCAGGGTTTGTTTTTGATGCTACACGTCGTCGTGCGTCAGGAGCGCTCGCTCACGCTCCCCGTCGGGCGGGTCGTAGGTGATAACCTCCAGGAGATTGCCGTCCGGATCCAGAAAGTAGAACCCCTCGAACTCCCCCCAGTCGTAGGGACCCTGTTTGGGGAACTGCCCGTCGAGTGCCGCCGAGAGCGTATCGTACTTTTCGCGGGGCGCGTCGAAGGCGATGTGGGCTTTATCGAGCGGGTGGGCGAGCTCCTTTGTGTCCCACTTCTCGGCTCGGCCGGTTTCGGCCAACGTGACGACCGTGCTCCCCGCTCGGAACATCGCGTGGTCCCCTTTGAAATCCTCGGGCGGGCGGACCAGCTCCAGTCCGAGCGTCTCGCGGTAGAACTCGTAACAGCTCTCGAGGTCGTTCACGTCGACGTTGATGTGATCGACGGCGTCCATCGTCAGCACCCGATCCGATCGGCGTAGTCGGTGATCGCCGGCGCGCCCGCGTCGAGATACTCGTTGGTCCACGCGTCGTCGGGATCGACGACGTCCGAAAGCAGGTCGGTTTCGGCGAGCGTCCGTTCGAGTTTCTCCCAGCGCGCGGCGTCGTGGTTCCCCCAGCCCGCCTCTCGAACGTGCTCGGTAAACTGGAGGTGCTCCGCGGCCGTCTCGAACTTGATCCGCTCGATCTCCCGATCGCGTTCGAGGGTGGCGTTTCGCGCGACCAGCGCGTCGATCGCCGCCTCCGGATCGTTCGTCGCCTCGATCCAGCCGCGGGCGGTCGCCCGCAGGAACCCCTCGACCACCGCGGGGTTCGACTCGGCGAACGCCGGACTCGTCACGAGCGTCATTCCGTAGATCGGGAGGTGATCGCCGATCGGCAGCTCGTCGGCCTTTCGGTCGTGTTCGCGTTCGAGCTCGATCCCGTTAGTGACGACGCCGACGGCGGCGTCGACCGACCCGTCGAGCAGCTTGTGTTCGACGCGGTGGTGGGTGTGTGGATCGACCTCCAGCAGCTCTACGTCCTCGCGGATCCCGGCGTCCGAGAGGAGCTGGGCCGCGAGGATCCTCGTTTTCGTCGCCGAGGGCGCGACGGTCCGGCCCGCGAGCTGTGTCGGCTCCTCCAGGGGCTCGCCGAAGACGTCCCGGAGCGTGTAGACCGCCGCCGGGGTTTTCTGCGTGACGGCGGCGACCGCGAGCGGTTCGTGGCCCCGACTCCGCACCGAGAGCACCGCGCTCGCGCCCGCGAGCGCGACGTCGGCCCGGCCGCGGGCGGCCTCTTCTGCGGCAAAGGGCGAGCCGTGCCCCTCGACGAATTTCACCTCCAGCCCCTCCTCCTCGTAGAAACCCCGTTCGCGGGCGAGGAAGTAGGGTGCCTGAAAGCCGTTGGGCTCCCAGTTGAGCTGGAAACTGACGGTCATTCGGGGACCTCCAGGCGGAACAAGCCGTCCGGAAGGTGGTCGACGCCGATGGCCTCCGCGCCCGCGACCTCCAGCAGGTGATCGAACAGCTGATCCATCCCTTCTATCGTGCTCTCGTCCCAGTCGGCGACGACCATGTCGCGCCAGCCGTCCCGCACGGCGCGAATTACGTCGGGATCACTCTCGTACATCAGCTCCTCGCCGATCGTCTCCCAGATCCCGTCGTCGCTTTTCAGCTGGTCGACGGCCTCGCCGTAGGCGCGCTTGAACCCGCGGATCGCCTCCGGGTTCGCCTCGAAGTACCCCTCGCTCGTCAGAAACGTCGAGATCGGGAGCTTGTTGTCGGTTCCCGAGAGGCGCTGAACGAGTTTCGAAACGGGAAACGCCTCGCGGTACGGTCCCGTCTCGGTGATCTCGGGGACGATCGGCCAGAACTGGAAGATCCCGTCGACCTCGCCCTCGCGTAGCATCTCGGTCAGCCCGACCTTCGAGCCCGCCTCGACGGGTATAGCCTCCTCGTCGGGGTCGAAATCGTGGAGCTCCCGGCAGGCCGCCCTGGTGAGAATCCAGTTCTTGTCGAGCCGGCGGACGACCCCGAGCCGGCGATCCCGGAGGTCCGCCAGCCCCTCGATCGGGCTGTCCTCAGGCACCACGAGCCCCCCTACTGTCCGACCGTACGGGTGGAAGGCGACGATCGGCGCGCCCTCCGCGCGCTCGCGGGCCGTCGAGATGTAATCGATGTCGATCAGGTCGGCGTCACCGTCCTGGAGCTTCGCCTCGACGGTCTCGACGCCGCCCTCCAGCTCGTCCGAGACGAGCTGCACGTCGAGGTGAAAGCCGTGGTCGCGGTCGAAGCCGAACGTCTTGATCGTATAGAGCATGTACCGCGGGCTGCCGTTGTGCTCGAAGCGGGCACGCAGCACGGGCAGGTCCCCCGGCTCGTCGTGGAGCGCGTCGAGCGCCTCCTGTTGGGTCTCGACGTCCATGGTCAGTCGGCGACGATCCGGTCGATGTCCGCCGACTCCTCGACCAGCTTCCGTTCTTTCATCCACTCCAGGTGCTCGTCCAGCTGCGCCCTGTCGGCGCGTTCGGGCACCTCGTAACGCGGAACCGAGAGGGCCGCGCGCACCGCCTCCATGTCGACGTCCTCGAAGAGGTCGGGCGCCACTCTCGAGTCCTTCTCGAGCATGTCGAGGTACGCCTCCCGGTAGGCCTCGGGGTTCGCGTTGATCTCCATGGCCGCCCGGTCGTAGGCGGCCATGAACGCGTCGAGCACCGCCTCGTCCACGTCCTCGCTCCCGACGATCCCCATGTGATTGTCGAACGAAAGCACCTCGCGAAAGCCCATGTGCTTTGCGAGCGTGCTCTGGGGGTCGAGCAGGATCGCGGCCTCGACCTCGCCGTCTCGAAGTGCGCGCAGGCGCTCGGTCGGCATCCCGAAGCCCTCGACCCGTCCGCCGGTTGACCGCGACCGGCACGCCCGCGAGGTCCGCTGGTTCTTCGATCCCCGAGTCGGGCCGGACGAACACGGTGTAGGGCAGGTCCGCGAACGTGCCCTTCGCGACGATCCGGCCGTCGTCCATCTCCCAGGTCCGCTTGATGCTCTCCCACTTGCAGATCGGGTAGAGGTCGACGCCGTGATCCCCCGTCAGGCTCGACTCGCTCGGGATGTACTTCACCTCGACGGCCTCCCGGTCGCGCTCGACCAGCTCGACCTCCAGTCCCGCCTCCTCGAAGTACCCCCGCTCGCTGGCCACCCGTTGGGGCAACATGAACGAAAACGGGAGATGGAACAGCCGAACCCTGTCATCAGTTGCCATATCTCTAGGAAGATGGGAAGAATCCTACTTAAAAATTCCTCCAGAATATTTATTAAGCAATTCGACTACGACTCACGGGAACGGGTACCATGGAGCGGATCAACAAGGACGGGGCGAACGTCGAGGAGGTCGCGGAGGGTGTGTTTCTCGGGGATCTCGCGACGGGCGAGCGCGCGGGCATGAAGTACTGGCTCGTCGAGCCCGGTGCGACCCTGCCGCCGCATCGCCACGAACACGAGCAGATCGGGTACGTGATCAGCGGCGAGCTAGTGACGATCCTCGAAGACGGCGAGGTCGTCCTGGAGCCGGGCGACTCCTATCGCTTCGCGAGCAACGAGTACCACGGCGCGGAAAACCGGGGCGAGGAGCCCGCCGTCGGCGTCGGGATCCTCGCGCCGCCCCGGGAAGCGCCCGACTGGGGAACGAGGACGGGCGCGGAGCCGAACCCACCCCGGTAGGGGGATCACTTTTGGTCCGGTGTGCCAACCCGTAGGTATGCTCCACGCGACCGGCCCCCTCCTGACGATCGACGTCTCCGAACGGACCGCCGACCGAAGCGACATCGACGACGTTCTCTCGGAGTTCGTCGGCGGTCGCGCGGTCGCGACCGCGCTCGCCCACGAGCGGATCCCGTTCGACGCCGACCCGTTCGGTCCCGCGAACCGCGCGTACCTCTCGACCGGCCCGCTCCAGATGAGCCGGATGAGTTTTACGGGACGGATGAACATGACCGGGCTCTCGCCGCTGACCGACGGGCTGGTCTCGACGAACGCCGGAGGCTATCTCTCGCGGAACTTCGCCGACACCGGCTGCTCGGTCGTCGAGTTCGTCGGGCGCTCCGAGGAGCTCCTCGCGATCCACGTCACGGATTCGGGAGTCGAGTTCGAGGACGTTTCGGAGCTCGCGGGCGCGACGGTTTCGGAAACCTCGGCGTACATGAGCGAGCACCACGACCTGGGACCCGAACACTGCATCGCGATCGGGCCGGCCGGCGAGAACCGCGTTCGGTTCGCGAGCGTGATGACGTTCGACTCGCGGGCGTTCGGCCGGGGCGGGCTCGGCGCGGTGCTAGGATCGAAGGGGATCAAGTGCGTCACCTTCGAGGGCGATTCGGCTCCCGAACTCGAGATCCCCGACCTTCAGAACGAGGTCCACCGCGAGGCCGCCACCAGCGACGACCTCATGAGGCGACAGGGCACCACCGGCGGAACGGAGTTCATCAACGACAACTTCGCGCTTCCGACCAGATACTTCGACGAGTACGAGTTCGAGGACGTCGCGGGGATCGGCGGCGACGCCGTCGAGGAAAAAAAGTACAAGAAAGGGGCCTGCTCGGCGTGTGCCTACGCCTGCAAGCTCCCGACGCGCGACGAAAAAGAGGGCATCGAGACCGAGGGCCCGGAGTTCGAGACGGTCTACTCCTTCGGCTCGTGTCAGGGCGTCGGCGATATCGTCGACGTGATGAAGGCGAACGAGCTGTGTGATGAGTTCGGGATGGACACCATCTCGGCGGGCGTGACCGTCGCGGCGTACCTCAAGAGCGAGGACGCCTTCGGCGACGCCGAACTCGCACGCGACGTGACGAAGAAGATCGCGCGCCGCGAGGGGATCGGCGACCGCCTCGCGGAGGGCGTCGACCGCGCTCACGGCGAGCTCGGCGTCGAGAACTACACGGTCAAGGGCATGGAGTTCGCGGCCCACGACGGGCGCGTGCTCCACGGACAGGGCCTCTCGTATGCGGTCGCGAACCGCGGCGCGGATCACATGTACGGCGGGATGCTCACCCTCGAGTACGGCGGCGACCTCGACCCGGAGGGGACCCTCGGGAAGGCCGAACGGCTCGTCCACGAGGAGAACAGGCGGGTGATACGGGACTCGGGGATCGTCTGTGCCTTCGCGAGCGACTACGTGACGAACGACCGGCTTTCGACCCTGCTGGACACCGAGTACGAACGCCTGCTCGAGATCGGCGCGCGCACGGTCGCCCGGGAGCGACACTTCAACAACCGGCGCAGGAAGGACGCCGACAACGAC
>JAWARX010000146.1:0-6328 GCA_038893155.1 Halalkalicoccus sp. | reverse complement strand
CCGTCGGCGCGAGCAAGGTCGCGGTGGTCTCGCTCCTGTTGGGCCACCCGATCAACGCGGCCGCGCCGATCGCGTTTCTGGTGACCCTCGCGGTCTACACCCACAACAACCTGACCGATCTCGCAGAGGACGGCGTCAACGACCCCGACCGGGCGAGCCTCTTCGAGCGTCGAACCCGGCTGTTTTCCGGGATCGCGGTCGGCGCGTACCTCGGGGCGCTCGGGCTCGCGGCGCTCGGCGGTCCCTTCGCGCTCGCGTTGACCCTGTTTCCGGGCGTTCTCGGCGTACTCTACAGCAGCCGCTGGCTGCCGGGTGCGGGCCCCGACCGCCTAAAGGACGTTCTCGTCGTCGGGACGTGTGCGGTCGCGCTGGCGTGGGCGGTCCCGCTCGCGCTGTTGCCCGTCGCGTTCGCTGGCGGCGGGGTCGGGGTCGGTGCGATCTGCGTTCTCGCGTTCTTCTTCCTCCGGGCCGTCTTCGCGGTCGAACTGTTCAACGTTCGGGACGTGGCGGGCGACCGCCGGGAGGGCGTCGGGACGCTGCCGGTCGCGGTCGGGATCGGCCCGACGCGGTGGATCCTCGGGGCGCTCAACCTCGCGTCGGCCGGGCTTCTCGTCGGAGCGGTTCTGTCCGGGGCGTTGGGACCGCTTGCGCTCGCCGCCGGCCTCGGGGTCGCCTACTCGCAGTCGCTCGTCGCCTCGCTGGATGGTCGCCGCGCCGACTGGCTCTGTCTCGCGAGCTACCTCGAATCCCCGATCATGCTTTTCGCCCTCGCGACGGCGGTCGCGCTTTCGGGTTGATTCGGTTACGGCTAGTAGATAACTTATAAGATGAGCGCCGGAGTCCTATCGGTAGAGTACGAATCCATTCGAGAACTCGTGATCCAACCGACGCCGGCGGCCGTGCTGATCGCAGTGGCGGCGCTCGTCGCCGGAGCGGTCGCGGTGCTGGCGTGGCGAGAACGCCCCGAACCCGGCGCGGCGAGCCTCGCGGCGCTCATGTGCGCGGCGGCGTGGTGGTCGACGACGCATCTCGGCGTCCTCCTCGCGGAGACGCTCGCGGGAACGCTGTTGTGGGCGCGCCTCCAGTGGTTCGCGAGCGTCGCCCTGCCGGTCGCGTGGGTGGTCTTCGCGCTCGAATACACCGGTCGCGATAAGTACGTCAGACCGCCGATCGTCGCCGGATTGGCGGCCCTTCCCGCGCTGACGGTCGCGCTCGTCTGGACGAACGACGCCCACGGGCTGATCAGGGAGAGCGCGACGCTCGTCGAGCACGGCGGCTACCTCGTCGTCCAGTCGGTGTGGGGACCGTGGTTCTACCTGATCGTCGGCTACGCGTACCTGCTTGCGGCGTTCGGCTCGATTTTGTTCGTCCAGCTCGCGCTCGGGTCGTCGTTTCTCTACCGGAGTCAGGCCGCCGCCCTGCTGGTCGGCGCGGCGATTCCCTGGCTCTCGCATCTGGTCTATCTCGTCGGGGCGGTCCCCGGAACCGGCCTCGACCTGATGGCGATCTCCTTCAGCGGGTCGGGGATCGCGCTGCTGGCCGCGCTGTCGCGGGGGAAGCTGCTGGAGGCGAGCCCGGCCGCGAGCCGCCTTGCCGGCG
The DNA here is from genome assembly GCA_038893155.1 of Halalkalicoccus sp. Taxonomy (GTDB): domain Archaea; phylum Halobacteriota; class Halobacteria; order Halobacteriales; family Halalkalicoccaceae; genus Halalkalicoccus. Next base: position 4,729 of record JAWARX010000146.1, on the reverse strand, counting down.
AGTTCGTCCTCGACCGGCTCGACGACGGGGTGGTCGTCGTCGACTCGCGCGAACGCGTCGTCGACGCGAACCCCGCGGCGGTCGCCGTCCTCGGCGGACGGACCACGGACCTGATCGGAAAGCCGGCCGAGACCGCCGTTCCGGGATATGTGCCGGCGGAGACCGGTTCGGAAGTCGCCATCGAGGGCGAGGAGGCGACGCGGTACTTCGACGTACGGGTTTCGACCCTGGAGGACTATCATCGCCGACCGGTCGGACGGGCGATCGTCCTCCGGGACGTGACCGAGCGCCGGCGCCACCGCCAGCGACTCACCGTGCTCCATCGCATCCTCCGACACAACCTGCGAAACGAGCTCACCGTCATTCGGGGGCACGCCGACCGGCTCGCGGAGGCCGGCAACGAGGGTGCGACCGTCGTCGACGAGCGCGCGGCACGGCTCCTCGAGATCTGCGAGAAGGCGGCGGAGTTCGAGCGGACCGCCACCGCCGACGGCCGACCGACCGAACGCCTCGACACCGCGATCACGGAGGCCGTCAGCGCCGTTCGGGTCGATCATCCCGAGACGCGGTTCGAGATCCACGAGCTGTCGCGAGAGCGGTGTGACGCGGCGATCGAGGTGGCCGTTCGAAACCTGATCGAGAACGCCGCACGACACAACACGAACGAGGACCCCGTCGTGACCGTCGAAGCGACGGTCGAGGACGCGACGGCCCGGATCAGGGTTGCGGACAACGGTCCGGGGATCCCCGCCATCGAGCGGGAGGTCCTCGAAACGGGTCTCGAGACGCAGCTGTCCCACGGCAGCGGCATCGGGCTGTGGATCGTCCACTGGACCGTCGAGATCATCGGCGGGGCGGTCGAGTTCGACGAGAACGAGCCGATCGGAAGCGTCGTCACGGTTCGAATTCCGACGATCGGTTCCGAGGGCGGGTGAGGTCGCGGAACCTCCCGTGTTGTACGATAGCGTGGGGCTTCTAAAGCTTTAACAGCGCGGCCGGAGATGTGGGTAGTGGAGGAGATTACGATGCCAGAGAAATCAAACGCCGAACTGCCGGAGCTACCGTACGAGTACGACGCGCTCGAACCGTCGATCTCCGAGCAGGTCGTCACGTGGCACCACGACACGCACCATCAGGGCTACGTCAACGGTCTCAACAGCGCCGAGGAGACGCTCGCGGAGAACCGCGAGTCGGGGGACCACTCCTCGACGGGCACCGCGCTGGGGAGCGTCACCCACAACGGCTGTGGTCACTACCTGCACACGCTGTTTTGGGAGAACATGTCGCCGAACGGCGGCGGCGAGCCCGAGGGCGAGCTGGCCGACCGCATCGAGGAGGACTTCGGCTCCTACGAGGGCTGGAAAGGCGAGTTCGAGGCCGCAGCGTCGGCCGCCGGCGGCTGGGCGCTCTTGCTGTACGATCCGGTTGCGAAACAGCTTCGCAACGTCGCGGTCGACAAACACGACCAGGGTGCGCTCTGGGGCGCACATCCCGTGCTGGCGCTCGACGTCTGGGAACACTCGTACTACTACGACTACGGCCCGGACCGCGGGGACTTCATCGACGCGTTCTTCGACGTGGTCAACTGGGAAAAATCGGAAGAAGAGTACCAGAAGTGCCTCGACCACTTCGAGTAAGCCCGTAGACCTCACCGTTTTTTGGCGTCCGTACCGGGAGCTTTAGTGACCGCTCCGTTCAATCTCCCCTATGCCCAAACCGAAAGACAAGTTCGACGAGCTGTACCCGTGTGATTTCTACACAGCAGAGGAGCTGTTCGACGGGGAGGAGATGTACACCGTCTACGAGATCGGCCGCCTGCTGCAGGGACTGGAACCCGAGGCCGAACTCGAACCCGACACCGAGGCGGTGTTGCTCGACTGGGCGATCCCGTGGATCGTCGCGAACAGCGACGATCTGGTGGTCGGCAACCCCGTTTCCGAGGACCAGCCGGGCTACTACGGACTGAAACGCGAGGAGGATCCGAAACGCTAGAACCGTGCGGCCTGCCGAGCCAGCTCGATATGCCGGTAGGCCTCGCCCTCGACGCTGGGTCCGTGTCCGCAGTGGAGCTGTTCGAGGTCCCGGGAGACCGTCTCGGCGACGTACTCGATGCTTTCTACCAGCAGCTCCCGATTTCCCTCGGGCGGGTCGGTCCGGCCGAACCCACCGTTTTGAAAGATCAGATCGCCCGCAAAGAGGATTTTCGGCTTCTCGGCGTAGAAACACAGGTGGTCGTCCTTGTGGCCGGGCGTGTAAAGTGCGACGTACTCGTGATCGCCCAGCGTCACCGACCCTCCGTCTTCGATCGCCCGGTCGACCTGCGGGTGCTCGGGATCGCAGCCCCAGACCTCCACTCCGAACGCTTCTCGAATGGCCGGAACGTTCTCGACGTGGTCCGGGTGGGTGTGTGTGAGGACGAGGGCGTCGAGGGCGTCGGTGCGTTCGCGGACCGCCCCGACGACGTCGAAGTTCGCCCCCGCGTCGACGAGGACGGCCCGCTCGCCGGTGACGAGGAACGCGTTGCTACTGAACGCCCGAACGTCCGCCGCGAGGTTCGCGATCATACCCGCCCATCGCTCGGCGGCGGGATGATCTTTTTCGTCCCCGTCGGTCGCGATATCGATTCACAGGCTACCGGAATCGCTCCAGGGAACGTCCGTCACCTTGGAGGGCGGTCGTTCAGTAAATACATCCCTCCCCGTCGAGCGATACGATCGCACCCGAATTCGGGGATCGGGTGCGAACGTCCGCCTCGTCCACGCACGCGATCCGGACGCGACTATCACATCGCCTCATACATATCTGATAACTGTCAATTATTACAGACCAAAGCCCCGACCCGGATCGGTGGGTGTTTTTATCGCGGGTCGCCAGCCATCTGGTATGGACGTCACGCTGCTCGAAGCCACCGAGGATCCCGAGCGGGTCATCTGCCTGGGCGCGAGAAACGACTACATGAGCGGCTTTGTCGGCGAGCAGTCCTTCGATGAGGTGATGGAGAGCGTCGAGGGCGAGACCATCGAGGAAAAAAAGGAGACCCTGATCGGCCACCTCCTCGCTCACGGGCATTTCGGCCCGTTCGAACACCCGCAGATCACCATCGCCGTCAAGGGCATCTCGCGGTCGTGTATGGCTCAGCTCACCCGCCACAGACACGTGAGCTTCGACGTCCAATCGATGCGGTACGTCGCCTTCGACGAGGTGGATCCCGACGACGTCCGAAACGGGGAGATGATCGTCGTTCCGCCGTCGGCGAGCGATCCCGACTGGATCGGACGCAACCAGAAACACGGCGCGGTCGACGAGGAGACGGTGCGCGAACGCGAGCGGGTGTTCACCGAGTCCGTCTCGCGATCGGTCGAGGAGTACCAGGAGCTGCTCGAACTGGGGATGGCCCCCGAGGACGCTCGGTTCGTCCTCCCCATTGGAACGAAGGTCAACCTCGTCATGTCGATGAACGCCCGGATGTTGATGCACGTCGCGGACATGCGCGCGGCCGCCGACAGCCAGTGGGAGATCCGAGAGCTGACCGAAGAAGTGCTGGAGATCGCCGCCGAGTGGTGCCCGCTCACGTTCGCGTACTACGACGAACACATGAAAGGGCGGAAGAACCGCCTGGCTCCATGACCGGCGAGGCCCGCGACGCGACGGGCGAGGGCCCCCTCTCCGGGCTCACCGTACTGGATTGCTCGCAGGTGCTCGTGGGACCGTTCTGTACGATGCAGCTCGGGGATCTCGGCGCGGAGGTGATCAAGGTCGAACGCCCCGGCGTGGGCGATCAGACCCGCGGGTGGCACCCGCCGCGCTTCGGCGAGGACGGTCCGAGCGCGTATTATGCGAGCGTCAACCGGAACAAACGCTCGGTGACGCTGGACCTCGGGAGTCCGGAGGGCCAGGAGATCCTGCGGACGCTCGCGGCGGACGCGGATGTCTTCGTCGAGAACTTCCGGGTCGGGACGATGGAGAAGTGGGGGCTCGGCTACGGGACGCTCTCGGAGTCGAACCCCGGGCTGATCTACTGCTCGCTGTCGGGCTACGGCGAGTGGGGGCCCTATGCCGACAGACCGGCGTACGACCTGATGATCCAGGCCGAGGGCGGGATGATGAGCATCACCGGCGAACCCGGTCGAGCGCCGGTCCGGGTGGGCGTCGCGATCGCCGATATCGGTGCGGGGATGTACGCGACCCAGTCGATCCTCGCGGCGCTGCTCGCTCGCGAGATTCGGGACGCCGGCGGCCAGAAGATCGACGTGAGCCTGCTCGACTCGCAGGCGGCGTGGATGTCCTACATGGCGACGAACTACTTCGCGGGCGGCGACGTGCCCGAAAAGATGGGCAGCGCCCACCCGACGATCGTCCCCTACCAGGCGTTCGAGACGCGCGACGGCCACGTCGTCGTCGCGGCGGCCTCCGAAAAGCTCTGGCGGGCGTTCTGCCGGGCGATCGACCGCGAGGCGCTCATCGAGGACGAGCGCTTTGCGACGAACGCCGATCGGGTCGAGCACCGCGAGACGCTGGTCCCGATCCTCGAATCCGAACTCGACGAACTGACCACCAAAGAGGCGGTCGACCTCCTCGCCGCACACGACGTGCCCGCGCGAGCGGTCAACGATATGGAAGCCGTCTTCAGCCACCCGCAGATCGAGGCGCGCGCGATGGCCCGCGAGGTCGAGGGACCCGCCGGCACGGTCGAGCTGCCCGGAAGCCCGATGTTCCTCTCGGAGACGCC
>JAWARX010000145.1:0-6389 GCA_038893155.1 Halalkalicoccus sp. | reverse complement strand
GCAGAACGACTGGTAGGCGAGGTCGGGAAGACGAGGATGCTCTCGCTACGCCGGTTCATGCTCCGGGTCGCAGAGCGGGTCGCAGAGGGCACCGATGTCGCGGGGATCGTCACCGGCGAAGCGATCGGCCAGAAATCCAGTCAGACGAGCGCAAACCTCGCCGTGACTGATCGGGCCACGAGGCTGCCGGTACACCGCCCGTTACTGACGCGGGACAAACAGGATATCGTCGCACACGCTCGAAAGATCGGCACGTACGAGGACGCGACGATCGAGGCGGGCTGTAACCGGATCGCGCCCGACTATCCCGAGACGAACGCCTCGATCGCGGCCGTCGAGGCGGCCGAACCCGACCTCGGACCGCTGGTCGAGGAGTCACTTTCGGGGATCGAGACGGTCGACCTGTAGGCCGTGCGGCCGGGCGAAGCGAAACCGACTTTCCTCGGCTCTTCCATTTCCCGCCCGTGACGACCGTCTGTATCGTCGGCAAGCCGGAGGTGGACGTGCGCTTCGAGCTTCTGAGCCGCGAGACCGCCCGCGAGGCGCTTTCGACCTACGAGCTCTCGGAGCCGTGGGCGAACTCGATTACCGTCGAGACGGTGAGTCTGGGCGGCGCGGTCTCGCTTCTGAACGACCTGAACTGGTATCTGGTGCGCTTTGCCGACGCCGCGTTCGTTCGGGAGCCCTCGATCAGCGAGGGCGAGTGGCTCTCTCGCGAACTCGCCGAGCGGGTCCGGGACAACGACCTCCGGCCCGAGGACACCGGCGAGCGTCTCGCGGTCTACGGCGTCGAGGAGGGCGAGCTCGTCGAGCCGATGTACGTCACCCGCCGGGACGGCGAAATACCCGACTACGACTTGCGGGAGGTCGAGGAGACCGTCGTCGTGCGGGTCGCGGCCGAGGAGTTCGGCGGGTAGTCACTCGGCTTCGACCTCGGTATCCGTATTGCCGCCGCCGTGGGTGCGGCGCGCGCCGCCCGCGAGATTCGGCGAGAGCGTTTCGGGCACGCTCAGGCGGCTGACGCGCGGCGACCGGTATCCGATCGACACCGCCGAACTGGCCAGGGATCGCGGAGGCCGCCGAAGCGAGCAGGCGGCGACTCGGACGGGACCTCGGCGACCGGGGGCGACGGGAGGAATGACGCTGGTCGATGCGAGTTTCCTGATCGAGTACACCGACCCCGAAGCCGACCACCACGACGCGGCGGTCGAGTACCTCGAGGACGACGGGCCGTTTTTCACCTCGTCGGTCGGCTGTGCAACTTTACGAGGGGATCGCGTCGGTTCACGGTCCCGAGGCGATCGAGGACGCAAACGAGGACCTCTGGTGGGTCGAACCGGTGGAGTTCTCGGCCTCGATCGCCGCTCGGGCCGCTCGGCTCACCCGCTCGCTCGAGCGAAACGGCGACGAGATCGACAGCGCCGACGCGCTGATCGCGGCGACGGCGCTCGCGATCGATCGGTCGATACTCGCGAACGACCGCCACTTCGAGCGGATCGACGAACTGGACGTCCTCTCGTACGTCTGAGTTCGAGGGGACAACGGAGAGGGAAGGGCGATAACGACGGTACCGGGACACCGCGGGTCAGTCGAACAGACCAGTGGAAAGGTAGCGCTCGCCGCTGTCGGGGAAGACCGTCACCACGAGCGGGCAGTCGTCGTAGCCCGCCTCCGAACCGCCGTCGGCGCTGAGAGTGCCCATCTCGGGCGCTTCCGGACAGTTCAGCTCGGGCCGAGCGAGGCGTTTTGCGACCCGGCGCGCGGCGATCGAGGCCGCGCCGCTCGACTGACCCACCAGAATCCCCTCCTCGCGCGCGAGGCGGCGACACTCGCGTTCCGCGTTCTCCAGTCGAACGGTCTCGATCGAGTCCAGCAGGTCGACGTCGAGCAGCTCGCTCACGAAGCCCGGCCCCATCCCCTGATACTCGTCTTTACCTGCCTTCCCGGTCGAGAGCACGGCGTTCTCCTCCGGTTCGACCGCGACGATCTCGATGTCGGGGTACTCCTCCTTGAGCCGTCGGCCCGTGCCGGTGATCGTCCCGCCGGTACCGACGCCCGCGACCAGCGCGTCGACCGTCCGGTCGCCGATCGCCTCGACGATCTCGGGGGCGGTGGTGCGGTAGTGGGCCTCGGCGTTCGCGGGGTTCTCGAACTGGCCCAGCTGGACCGCGCCGGTCTCCTCGACGATCTCGTCCGCACGGGCCCGGGCGTCGGTCATCTCGCCGGCGACGAGTTGGATCTCCGCGCCGTAGGCTCGAAGCAGCCGCCGGCGCTCCTCGGACATCGTATCGGGCAGGACGATCGTCAGGTCGTAGCCCCGGGCGGCCGATGCGACCGCGATCCCGATCCCCGTGTTCCCGCTGGTGGGTTCGACGATCGAGTCACCGGGTTCGAGCAGTCCCTCGCGTTCGGCGGCCTCGATCATCGCGAGCGCGGGCCGGTCCTTCGCCGATCCCCCCGGATTGAACGACTCCAGCTTCGCCGCCACGGTCGCGCCCTCCGGGGAGTCGACCTGGACCAGCGGCGTCCCGATCGCGTCCAGAATGCTCCCGTGCATGCCACCCGATAGGGAGTACAGCTATAAACCCCTGATGGACGCGGGTAATAAAACACTCGTGTAGTATTAACAACCTCGGTGGGGCTGGAAACCCCGCCGATGCTGCCGGGATCGACAGTCGAATACCAGGCCTCGGCGTGGAGCCGACCGTGCAACCCGCCGGGATATCGCCCCTCCGAACGATCGCCCGCGAGCTTTGGAGCGACGGACGCGGCTGGATCTTACTCGGGGTTGCCGGCGGGTGGTTCCTCTCGCTCGGCCTCCGGCTCGTCTTTCCGGCCCTCCTTCCGTATCTCCGCGAGGCGTTCGATCTCGGTCTCACGACTGCGGGCCTGCTGATCACCGTCCTGTGGGTCGCCTACGCGCTCGGACAGTTTCCCGGCGGCGTCATCGGCGACCGCCTCGGCGAGGGCAACGCGCTCGTCGTCAGCACCCTCGTCTCGGGGACGACAATCGCGGTCGTCGCCGTCGCGAACAGCTCCCCCGCGCTCGTCGTCGCCACCGCGCCCCTTGGCCTCTCGGCCGCGCCCTCCGGCCCCGCTCGCTTCACGGTCCTCTCTGCGATCTACGAGGAGCGCGACGGCACCGCGATCGGGCTCACCCTCTCGGCGGGCGAGGCGGGTAACGCCATCCTGCCCGTGATCGCGGGGCTGCTCGCGGCGGCGGTCTCGTGGCGACTGGGGTTCGGCGTGACGGTTCCCCTGTTCGCCCTGATGGCGGTCGTCCTCTACCGGGTGGTTCCCGGCAAGCTAACGGAAGAAAGCGCCGTCGAGAGCCTCTCGCTTTCGACCCTGAAGTACGTCGCACGCGGGATCGCGGAGCGCGCGATCCTGATCGTCACCGGCGTCCACGTGCTTTTGTTTTTCGTCTACCAGGGCTTTACGGGCTTCTACCCGACCTACCTCGTCGAGATGAAGGGGCTCTCGCCGAGCCTCGCGGCGGGCCTGTTCGGCCTGTTTTTCGCGACCGGCGTCGCCGTCCAGCCCATCGCCGGCGCGAGCGGCGACCGTTTCGGCACCCGCCCGACGCTGTACGTCGTCTGTGCGGTCGCGACGCTCGCACTCGCGGCCCTGCCCTTTACCGAGGGTCTTTCGGCGCTCGTCCTCGTCACGATCGTCGCGAGCTCCCTGCTGGGGGTGACGCCGCTGACCCAGACGTTCCTCGTCAACGCGCTGCCCGCCGACATGAAAGGCAGCGGGCTCGGGCTGCTCAGGACCGGCCACATCGCGCTGGGGGCGACCGGCCCGCTGCTCGTCGGCGCGGTCGCCGACCTGAACTACTTCGACGGCGCGTTTCTCGGGCTCGCCGCCGTCGCGGGCGCGGGGATCGTCCTGACGGCGCTCGTCCCGGACGACTAGCACGCTCGTTAAGGCGTCCCGGGGCGAACCGCCGGGCGTGAGCCTAGAGACGATGCGCCCGAACCCGACGTGGGACGCGACGGCACACGAAGACGAACTCGAACCGTTCCGACGGCACGCCGACGAACTCACGATCAGGGTGTGGGGCGGCGACTGGTGTGGCGACTGCCGTGCCGTCCTCCCCGACGTTGGCGCGGCCCTCGAAGCGTCCGGGATCCCCGACGAGCGGATCTTCGAGTACCCCGTCGAGAAGCGCGAGGACGGCTCGAAAGAGGGAGAAAAAGTCGAGGAGTACGCTATCGAACTCATCCCGACCGTGGTCATCGAGCGGGAGGGCGAGGAGGTCGCCCGGTTCGTCGAGAACGAGCCGATTCCTGCCGTTTCGTATCTCGCCGAGCAGCTCCGCGAACTCGAAGCCTCGTAAGGACTGTCGTAACTGTTGGGAGATCGCTCGCGCGGGTCGGCGATCACCGACACGGGACGACGGCAGTCCGTATCAGCCCGAGTCCTGCGCCGTGCTCGTGGGATCGAGCTGCCCGATCCACTCCAGCGCCTCGCCGATCTCGGTGACCGGCGGCGAGCAGGTAAACGAACGACAGACGTAGGCGGTCGGTTCCCCATCGCGAGCCTCGCGCTCTGCCCAGATCGGCGGTGCCTCTTCCAGTCCGAGTTCGTCGAGCCACTCGCCGAGCCCCTCTTCGGTCGGCGGTCGGCGCGCGAGGATCCGGTTCGGGAGATACGCCCCTCCCAGCCGGGTGCGCCACTCCTCGGGAATCTCCTCGGCGGCGATCGTCAGTTCGAGCGAGCCGTTTTCGAGCCTGTCGGCGACCAGCGCGAGCGTCGCGTGTTCGAGCGGGTTTCCTCGAACCCGGTCGCCGTGTCGGGCGAGCACGCGCTCGACGATCGTCTCGAACTCGGCGTCGGCAAAGGGCGCGAGCGAGAGCAGCGCATCACAGGCCACGCCGAGACTGGAGGGCGTCGACTGATCGCCCAGCTCCTGGGGACGGGTCACGAGCTCCTCGCCGGCCTCGGGCGTGAAATAGAGCGTCTCCCGATCCGCGTCCCAGAACTCCCGTTCGATCGCCCGCGCGAGATCGAGGGCGAATCCCAACCATTCGAGATCACCGGTCGCCTGGTAGGTGTCGAACGCGCCGCGCGCGAGGAAGGCGTAATCTTCGAGATAGCCGTCGATCCTCACCTCCTCGTCCTTATACCGCCGCGAGAGCCGTCCCTCCGCCGCGTTCCAGAGGTGCTCGCGAACGAACGAAAGGGCCGAAACGGCGCTCTCGGCGTACTCCTCGTCCAGCGCCAGCCCGGCCTCCGCGAACGCCGAGATCATCAGCCCGTTCCAGCCCGCGAGCACCTTCTCGTCCCGGCGGGGTCGCGGGCGCTCCTCGCGGGCCTCGAACAGCTCCGCTCGGACCTCCCGCAGTCGCGTCTCGACCTCGCGTTCGTCCAGCCCGTACTCCGCCGCCAGCGATTCGAGGCTTCGGGCGAGCGTCAACACCGTCTTCCCCTCGAAGTTTCCGTCCGAGCGGACGCCGTACCGGTCACAGAACAGCTCTGCGTCCACCTCGTCGAGGACCTCGCGAACCTCCTCGGGCGTCCAGACGTAGAAGGCACCCTCCTCGTGGTCACCCGTCTCGGGGTCGGCGCTCTGGGCGTCGAGCGTGCTGTACAAGCCTCCATGAGACGACCCGCCGATACCCTCGGGATGGGTCAGCTCCCGTCGAACGAACTCGAGGGTCTCGCGGGCGATCCGGGCGTAGCGTTCCTCGCCGGTCGCCCTGTAGCCTTCGAGGTAGATCCGGGGAAGCTCGGCGTTGTCGTACAGCATCTTCTCGAAGTGCGGAACGACCCATTCTCGATCGGTGGCATATCTATGAAAGCCCCCGCCGAGCTGATCGTACATTCCTCGACTGCCCATCGCGTCGAGCGTCTCCGTGACGACCTCGCCGTAGGGCCCCCGACCCGTGCGGTCGTGTGCGCACAACAGGAGCTCCAGCCGGGCGGTCTGAGGGAACTTCGGTCCGCTCCGTCCGAACCCGCCGTGTTCGCGGTCCGCGCCGCGCAACGCGGCGTCGGCGGCCTCGATCAGCACGCCCTCGGGGCGTTCGCCCGCTTCGGGAACCTCCTCGAGCTGGTCGGTGATCGCCCGCGTCCACTGGTCCGCCCGGTTCTCCATCTCCTCTCTGTCCTCCCGCCAGCTCTCCGTGATGCTCTCGAGCAGGTCGCCGAAGCCGGGCATCCCCTGTCGGGGCTCGCGGGGGAAGTACGTCCCGACGTAGAAGGGGCGGCCGTCGGGCGTGAGCCAGACGGAAAGCGGCCAGCCGCCCCTGCGGGTGACGAGCTGGCAGATCGTCTGGTAGATGCTGTCCAGATCGGGGCGTTCCTCCCGATCGACCTTGATCGGGACGAAGTTCCCGTTGAGCTTTCTCGCTACTTCCTCGTGCTCGAAGCGCTCGTCTTCCATG
>JAWARX010000144.1:0-5494 GCA_038893155.1 Halalkalicoccus sp. | reverse complement strand
GGGTCGAGTTCGTTGGTGTAGTAGGTAACAGCGTGATCAGCGTGATGAAGCCAAAGCCCTCCGCAAAGCGGGTCGCATAGAGCGTGAGAAACTGCAGCGAGTCGTCGTCCACGCCGAGTCTGTCGGGAGGGATCGAATAGCTATTTCGAAACGTAGCTGCCCGAGCGTCGGACCGTCGCTACCGGAACGTCAGATAGTGGCCGTCGGCATCGAGAACGCGAACCCGCTCGTCGAGCGAGTCGATCGCGCAGGCTCGTTCGGCGATCCGACCCGCGGCCGCATCGGGATCGGCCGTCTCGAACCCCAGATCGACGTGGACGCCCCCGCGGGCATCGGCGAGTCCCAGCTGTGGCTCCCAGAGCTCCAGGTCCACCGGTCCCGACAGCCGGGTCCGACGGCGGTCGCTCCCCCGGTCGACGACCGCGAACCCGAGGTCGGTGTAAAAGTCCTCCGCGCGATCGAGGGCCGCGACTTCGAGCACTACCTCGAAGATCCCGGTGATCCCCGCTACCGAGCCGCCGTCCCCGTCGCCGACCTCACCGATCTCGACGCAGTGATCGTCGGGGTCGTCGAAGTACAGCGACCGCGCGGAGCCGAAGGTGTGTTCTTCGAGGCCGAGGGGTTCCAGCTTCGACCACCAGTCGTCGTACTCCGCAGGCGGGGTCGAGAGGGCGTAGTGAGTGTGCAACCCGCCCCGCGGGACGCCCGTGGGCCGGCGCAAGACGAGTTCCGTCTCACCGGCGCGAAAGGCGACCTCGGCGTCGGTCGCTCGTTCGACGGGGAGATCGAGGTGGGTGGCGTAGAACTCGCGGGCGCGATCGAGGTACTTGACTTCGAGGGCGAGATGGGAGAGCGAGTCGAGCATGGTGGGGTGTTCTCGCGGACTCTCATAAGTCGTGAGGCGGGGCGCGTTTTATGCGCCGGCGGTCCCTATTCACGTTCATGCCTATGAAACAGGGCGGCGAGGCGCGCGACGCGCGGCGGGTCGCCGGGTTCGACGGGGGATTCAGCTGGATCGCGTTTTCCGAAGAGGAGATGCGGCGGGCGAGCCACGCGCTCGTAGAGGACGGGGACGTCTGGCTGGCCGATCCGGTCGACGCACCCGATCTGGACGACTGGATCGACGAGCACGGCGAACTGGCGGGTGTCCTCGTCCTGCTCGACCGGCATTCCCGCGACGCCGCGGCGATCGCGAACCGCCACGGGGTGTCGGTTCACCTGCCCGAGGCGCTTTCCGGAGCCCGTTCGAAGGTCGACGGCCCCGTCGAGACGTTCGAGAAATGTCCGGTGCCGGGCTACCGATCGTTTACGATCCTCGAGACGCCCGTCTGGACGGAGGTCGGGCTGTACGGCGACGAGGCGGGCACCCTCGTCGTCCCCGAGAGCGTCGGCACCGCGGCGTACTTCCTCGCACCCGGCGAGCGTCTCGGGGTCCACCCGGCCCGCCGGCTGGTTCCCCCGAAACCCCTGCGGGGGTTTCTCCCGGAGCGGATCCTCGTGGGTCACGGCGAGCCGATCGTCGAGGACGCTTCGAACGCGTTGCGCGAGGCGCTGTCCGGGTCGCGGGCGAACACGCCGGCGCTTTATGCGAAGAGCCTCCGAACCTTCCTCCCGCTGTAACCGGCCGGATCGGCATCGTCACAACTGGCAGAATAGTTATCAGTACCGTGGGCGTAAGGGTGGCGAGTGGCGTACATCACACGCGGGTTGGCGACCGCTCTCCTGGAGTTCGCTGCGGAGGCCGAACCCGAACGCTTCAGCGCCGGCCTCGGAACCACGCCCGCGGCGGAGTTCGAAGCGGCACTCGGAATCCCCGAGGAGACGCGGGTCTTTACTCACTTCTACCATCCCGAAGCGGGCCGATCCGTGAACGCGGTCTTCGGGATGGATTTCTCGACGCCGGTCGGTCGGACCGAGGGCCGGTTCGTCTCGCACCCGCAGGGCGATCTGAAGGTGGAGATCACCGACGACCTGCACGCGACGATGTTCGTCGCGGTGCCGCCGTGGGACGTAGAACAGTTGGCGGTCTTCGGCCGTCGGGGGAGACGCCAGCCGCTCGAACTGGTCGAGGCCGAGCCCCCGGCCGAGACGCTGTGAGCCGGTGATCAGTCGTCGCCGGGAACGACCGCCTCGGTGCCGTCCCAGACGCCGGCGGCGAAGTCGACCGCGCCGTTCCAGTGGCCGACGAGCGTCGCGACCGCCAGATCGCCGGTGACGTTCGTCATCGTGCGCAGCCGATCGAGGATCGGGTCGATGCCGGCGACGAAGCCGACGACCTCGAGGGGGAGTCCGAGCTGCGTGAGCACCAGCGTGAGCATGATCAGGCCGGTGCCCGGCACGCCCGCCGAGCCGATGCTCGCGAGCACCGCGATCGCGACGATGGTGAGCTGCTCGCCGAGCGTCAGCGAGACGCCCACGAGGTTCGCCGCGAAGACCGCCGCGACGCCCTGGTACATCGCGGTGCCGTCCATGTTGATCGTCGCGCCGAGCGGCAGCGAGAAGCTGTAGACCCCCTCGTTGATTTTCAGGTGTTCTTCCGCGTTCGACATCGTCACCGGAAGCGTGCCGCTCGAGGAGCGAATGCTCAGGGCGGTGACCATCGCCTCTTTCGCACCGACGAGAAACGCCGTCGGGGACTGGTGGGTCAGCAGGACGATGATCCCGCCGAGGTAGACGACGGCGATGTGGATGGTGACGGCGAGCGCCATCGCGCCGATCAGCAGGGCGAAGGGTACCAGCGCGTCGGTCCCGGCCTCGCCGAAAACGGCGGCCATCAGCGCGAAGACGCCGATGACGCCGTACTCCATGATCTCCCAGACCATCTTAAAAAGCGCCTCGGAGCCGGCCTCCATGATGTCGAAGATCGACTCGATGCCCGAGCGGACGCTCTCGTCGTCGGTCGATTCGGCGACCAGCGTCAGCGCCAGCCCGAAGACGAGCGCGAAGAAGATCGTCGGCAGCACCTCGCCCTCGGCCATCGCCCCGATCGGGTTCTCGGGGACGATCCCCAGAAAGACCTCGACCAGGCCAGGAGCCTCGGCGGTGTCGAACTCCGCTTCCGTGAGGGTGAGCCCGGTACCCGGATCGATCAGGTTCGCGACCGCGAGCCCGATCACGACGGCGATCGAGGAGGTAACCGCATAGAGGGCGACCACCTGCCCGCCGACCTTCCCGAGCGTCGAGGGGGTGAGCTGGCGCACGCCCATGATGAGCGTGAACACGACGATGGGAATGACGATCATCGAGAGCAGCCGGATGAACAGGTCCCCGAGCGGCTGGAGCACTGTCGCGGGTTCGCCGACGATCAGCCCGACGAGCGATCCCAGAACGAACGCCGCGCCGATCCGGTAGACGATCGGCACCGATCGGTACCGGCTCCACGCGCTTCGTGTGGCTGGCTGTGACATGTCGCGCTAGCGTTTTCGAAGGGCCGTGATAACGGTTTCCGTCAGCCGGCGGACGAGCCCCTACCTGAGATAACCCAGATCCCGCAGCTGGCTCGCGATCTCCTCGAACTCCGCCTCGGTGAGCTCGCCGCGTTTCTGATGCTGGATGACGATGCTTCGCAGGAGGAATCGCACGAGATCGCTCGTCGACTGAAAGCTGGTGTCCTCGATTGTCTCCTCGACGCGCTCTGCGAGGTCTTTCGGGATGGAGACGGTGGTGTAGTCGGTCACAGTCGTACTGGTCCGGCGAGCCACAAGCCGTTGTCGCTATCGCTGGCCGTCCTCGTCGAGCCGGCGCATCTGTTCGCGATGCAGGGTGACGATCAGGTCCGACAGCAGGCCGAACACGACGAGCTGCATCCCGAAGAGGACCGACGAGGCCGCGACCAGCGCGATCACCTCGTGGGCGGTCGTGTAGACGAACCAGCGGTAGCCGACCCACGTCGCGGTCAGGAGGCCGAACAGCACCGCCGAGACGCCGACGCTCCCGAAGTAAAACAGGGGATTGTGGGTGCGCGCGAGCCGGTAGAGGGTGAGGAGTATCAGCCCGCCGTCGCGGAACGGCCGGAGGTTGGTTTCCGACTCCGTGGGCCGGGGCTCGTAGCGGATCGGGACTACCGTGGTGGCGACGTTCCGACGGGTGCACTCGACGGCGAGTTCGGTCTCGATGCCGAAGCCGTCGGCGGCGAGCGCCAGTCGCTCGGCCGATTCGCGGGTGAAGGTGCGATAGCCGCTCAAGATATCGCGCAGCTCCCGGCCGTGGACGTACGCGAACGCGCGGTTGATCAGGCGGTTACCCGCGCGGTTCAGCCGGCTCATCGCTCCGTCGTCCATGTCCGCAAAGCGATCCCCGATGACGTGCTCTGCCTCGCCCGAAAAGAGCGGTTCGAGCATCGCGTGGGCGTCCTCCGGGCGGTAGGTGCCGTCGCCGTCGGCCATCAGTACGTAGGGCGTCTCGACGTGGTCGAGCGCCTCGCGCACGGCCTGGCCCTTTCCCTCGCCCGACTGGACGAGGACGCGCGCCCCGTGGATCGCGGCGATCTCCCTGGTGGTGTCCTCCGAACCCCCGTCGACGCCGAGGATCTCGGTGAAACCCTGTTCTTGAAATCCGTCGATCACGTCGCCGATGGTTTCCGCTTCGTCGAGGGCGGGAAGCAGGACCGAGACGTCGTCGTAGTCGGGGCGTGTCGTGGTCGCTGTGGTGCTGTATGTCGCCGATTGCATGCCTGTTTGGCGAGGGTCGGAGTGTGGATCCAGTGTGGCTATCCAGGTGGACGGACGTGAACCGTCCGTACCCAAATACTTTCTGTTACTATCAACCTTGATTTATTCTACAATCGGAAGCATCGCAGCGGGATCTGGCTCAGGCCGCGACAGCGTTCCAGTGGCTTCATCGAACGCGTCACTGAACCTATCGGCTAACTCCCGAATGAAGGGATCTCGAACGGAAGGTTGTTCGACACCGTCGCTCGGAAACGGCTCGAAATCGAAAAGAGCGAGAGGAAGTAGACGCCAGCACCCGCCCCGACGAGCAACAGTACGACAGCGACGTTGTGCCCCACTATCCGGTAGGTGTTCTCCAGCCAGAGCCCGCCGTAGACCACGAAACCCATGATCAGTGCAGCGGCCACCTGCTCGCCGATCGCGACGAACGGAACGGCAAACGGAACGAGTGCGCGCAAGTAGACGTACGCGACGCCAAGTCCGACGGCGGCGGAAAGCGCTGTCGCTATCGCCGCACCGATCCAGCCGAGCTGCCAGACGAGCACGACGTTGAGCGTCACGTTCGATACGATGAAGGCCCCGTTGGCCCGAAAGGCGAGATCCGGTCGATCGATCGCGTTGAGGGTGTTGAGAAGCTGTTTCGTGTAGGTGTAGACGAGGAGCGCGGCGATCAGAACGGGGAGAACGGCCTCGCCGACGACGAACTCGGGCCCGTAGATCCGCATGATCCGGTCGGCGAGCAACGTTCCACCGACGAGGCCGGGAATAATGACGAGCCCTGAAAAAGCAAGCGCATCCTCTGTGAGGTCTGAAACGGATTCGGG
>JAWARX010000143.1:0-4488 GCA_038893155.1 Halalkalicoccus sp. | reverse complement strand
GCAGAGCGAATGGGCGGCGAGGTGCGGTGGGACCGCGAGGAGGGGGTGATCGAGGTCTCGCGATCGGCCCTCTCGGGCGTGACCGTCGACGTGGGCGACACGCCCGACCTGCTGCCGACGATCGCGGTGCTGGGCGCGGCGGCCGGAGGCGAGACCCGGATTACGAACTGCGAGCACGTCCGCTACAAGGAGACCGACCGGGTGAGCGCGATGGCAGACGAATTAGAGAAGCTGGGCGCGAGCGTCACCGAACACGAGGACGAACTCGTGGTCCACGGCGGGGATTCGGAGCTGTCGGGGGCGACGGTGGAGGGCCACGACGATCACCGGATAATCATGGCGCTGTCGGTCGCGGGGCTGGTCGCAGAGGGCGAGACGATCGTGCGGGGAGCCGAGCACGTCGACGTCTCGTTTCCCGAGTTCTTCGAGGTGTTGTACGACCTCGGTGCGGGGGTCCAACGAGAGAACGCGTGAGCACCGCCGTCGCGGGAGCGACGGTGCCGGGCGGAAGCTACATTCCGGTTCGGAGGGTAGGCAGGGCATGCTCAGGGAGACGGTCGAGCGCGCCCTGCGGGAGCGGCGAGCGGATGACGGGACGCTGCGTCCGGAGTACGGGGACTACTGCTTCTCGAACGTCCCCGATACGCTCAGTTCGATCGTCGGCGCGCCGGCGGAGCGCCCGCTGCCCGACGACGTGTTCTCGGGGGTCGAGACGGAGGCCGACCGCGTCGTCTGCGTGCTGCTCGACGGGTTCGGCTACGCTCACTGGAAGCGCGATTACGGGAAACACCCGTTTCTCGCCGACCTGACGGCGTCGGGGACCGTCACCCCGCTGACCTCCACCTATCCCTCGGAGACCGCGGCGGCGATGACGACGTTCGCGAGCGGCCGCCAGCCGGTCGAACACGGCGTGCTCGGCTGGTGGCAGTACGTGCCCGAGATCGACCGCGTGATACAGACGCTCCCCTTTACCACGCTCGACGACGAGCCGCTCGAGGAGACCCACGGGATCGGACGGGACGCGCTCTTTCCCGATCTCTCGACGTACGAGCGGATCGCCGCGGCCGGACGGGTGCTCACCGTCGTCCAGCCGGCCGAGATCGCCGCGGTCACCGCCCGGCGGCTCGACGACGAGCGGGTCGAGACCCGTCCGTACCGCGACGCCGCGGAGATGGCGCTTGAGATACGACGGACGCTCGAGTCGGGCCGCGAGTTCGTCTACGCGTACTCGCCGCGGATCGACGGCGTGGCCCACGAATCGGGGACCGAGGGCGACGCGTATCAAGCACAGCTCGCGAGCGTTACCGCCGCCCTGCGACGCGAGCTTTGCGAGCAGCTCGACCCCGCGATCGCGGGAGAAACCCTGCTCGTCGTCGCGGCGGATCACGGTCAGGTCGACACGGAGGCCGAGAAAAACGTCGACCTCGGCGGGGTCGAGATCTGGGACCACCTCCGACGCGACGGCGACGGCGAGCCGATCCCGCCGGTCGGCGGGCCGCGAAACGTCCGGTTTCACGTCCGCGACGGCCACGTCGAGGCGCTCGCCGCGGAGCTCTCCGCCCTCGATGCGCGCCTGTTCACCCGCCAGCAAGCGCTCGCACGCGACCTGTTCGGCGACCGCGAGCCACACCCCGAGTTCGACGACCGGTGCGGCGAGCTGATCTGCGTCCCGCGGACCGAAAGCGTCTGGTGGACCGACGACGAGCTCGAGCTGGTCGGGATGCACGGCGGGCTCGACCCGAACGAGATGCTGGTGCCGTTCGCGGCCGCCGACCTAGTGGACCTGCAAGCGTAGCCCGCGCCCGTCGGTCAGGGCTTCGATACCGAACCGCCGGTTCGTGCGGATTGCAACACCTAAATGTGACGGCGACCCACACACCCGGTAATGAACGGCAACACCTTCGGCAGGCTGTTCCAGGTGACGACGTTCGGCGAGAGCCACGGCGAGGCGATGGGCTGTACCGTCTCGGGCTGTCCCGCCGGTCTCGAACTCGACGAGACGGACATCCAGGGCGATCTCGACCGGCGAAAGCCCGGCCAGTCGATGATCACCACGAGCCGGGGCGAGCCCGACGCCGTCTCGATCAAATCCGGCGTCCAGGACGGCTACACCACTGGAACGCCGATCGGGATGGTCATCCAGAACAAGGACGCCCGCTCGGGCAAGTACGAACCCTTCATCACCGCCCCGCGGCCGAGCCATGGCGATTTCACGTACTCCGCGAAGTTCGGCACCCGAAACTGGGGCGGCGGCGGGCGCTCCTCGGCGCGCGAGACCGTAAACTGGGTGGCGCCGGGCGCGATCGCGAAGAAGATCCTCTCGACCCACGGGGTCGAGATCAAGGCGCACGTGAATCGGATCGGCGACGTCGAAGCCACCGACGTGCGTTTCGAGGAGATGGTCGAACACTCGGAGGACAACGCCGTCCGGTGTGGCGATCCCGAAATCGCGGCGGAGATGCAGGCGCTGATCGAGGAGTACCAGGAGGCGGGCGATTCCATCGGCGGGGCGATCGAGTTCGAGATCCGCGGCGCGCCCAGGGGGCTGGGCGCACCCCGGTTCGACTCGCTGCCTGCCCGGCTGGGCCAGGCGATGATGAGCGTCCCAGCGACGACCGCCTTCGAGTTCGGACTCGGGAAAGCCGCGAGCGAGTACTCTGGCTCGGAGCGAAACGAGGACTGGGGATTTAGCGGAGACGGCGATCCGGTGCCCGTGGGCAACGACCACGGCGGGATCCAGGGCGGGATCTCTACCGGCCAGCCGATTACCGGCGAGGTGACGCTGCACGCGCCCACGTCGATCCCAACCGAGCAGACCACCGTCGACTGGGAGACCGGCGAGGAGAAGCGAGTGCAGGTGATCGGCCGACACGATCCGGTTCTCCCGCCGCGGGGCGTTCCGGTCGTCGAAGCGATGTGCGCGCTGACGATCGTCGACTTCATGCTGCTTGCCGGCCGGATCAACCCCGATCGCCTCGACGGCCGCCTCGGCGAGTACGACACCGACTACCACCCGAAAAGCCCCGACAACGAGTAGCCGGACGGGCGCGCGTAACACGCTTCGCCCCGATCCGTAGTACGAGGCATTATTAACTACTGAGAGTAGGTTGATAACATGATGAGCGCAGAGAGGATCCCGACGACGATCGTCAGCGGCGGGCTCGGGGCGGGAAAGACGACCCTGCTGAACCACCTGCTTTCGAACGCCGAGGGGCGCGACCTCGCGGTCGTCGTCAACGACATGGGCGAGCTGAACGTCGACGAACGACTGGTCGAGCGACACGTCGATCTCGGGGGCAGCGAGCTTCTGGGTCTGGAGAACGGCTGTATCTGCTGTGGGCTTCAGGGCGATCTCAGGGACGAACTGTTCGCGCTCGCGCGCAGCTGCGAGTTCGAGCAGCTCGTGATCGAGGCTTCGGGGATCAGCGAGCCGGCCCCCGTCGCGGGTCTCTTCGTCGGGCGGGGACCGATCGGCGACCGCTACGAGCTGGATACGACCGTGACCGTCGTCGACGCGCCGCGCTTCGCGGCGACGTTCGGCCCGGAAGTGCCGGAACGCCAGGGGCCGAGCGAGGACGGTACGCGCCCGCTGTCGGATCTCGCCGTCGAGCAGGTGGAGTTCTGCGACGTGCTCGTGGCGAACAAGCGCGATCTGCTCAGCGACGAGGAAGTCGAGTCGGTCGAGCGGCTGCTGCGCGCGCTTCAGCCCGACGCCGAACTCCTGTGGAGCTCGTTCGGCGACGTCGCTCCGGAGACGATCCTCGGCGCGGGTCGGTTCGATCCGGAGCGCGCACGAACCGCGGCGGGCTGGAAGCGAGCGCTCGACGCCCACGGCCACGCCGGACACGAACACGACGCGGATCACGATCACGACCACCTCCACCCGCCGGAGGAGTACGGAGTCGGCTCGGTCGTCGTCGAGGCTCACCGGCCGGCTCACCCGAAACGGTTCGTCGACTGGCTCCGTGACCCGCCGGCCGACCTCGTGCGGGTAAAGGGGATCGTCTGGGTAGCCGGGCGGGAAGAGGACGCCCTCGTCGTCGGCTGGGCCGGGAACCACGCGCGCGTTTCGGTCAGCGGCCGGTGGGTCGCGAGCCTCCCCGAGCGGGGGCGCGAGCGCTATCGCGAGCCCGACGTACAGTGGGACGAGCAGTGGGGCGATCGCGCGATCCAGCTGGTCTGTCTCGGTGTCGGGATCGACGAGGCGGCCGTCCGCGAGTCCGTCGAGGACTGTCTGTTGACCGACGCGGAGATGGAGGGTGATTGGAGCCGCTTCGAGAACCCGTTTCCCGCGCGTCCGGACACCGAACTCGTGCTCGAACGCGGGGAGCCGATTCGGACCGTTCCTTCGTCGCGCCAGTCCGCACGGTGATCCCGAGATTAATAACCCGCCCGACGAGCGAACTAACGATTGTGGATAGGGGCCCGCCCAGTTCTTAACAAGCCTTTTTATGCTCTCGTGAACATATTATTAACATGGCGTACGCC
>JAWARX010000142.1:0-6470 GCA_038893155.1 Halalkalicoccus sp. | reverse complement strand
AGCATTGCGAGCAGTTCGGATCCGAACTGCTCGCTCGGGACGCCTGCCCTTCCCCGCCCTCCTCGCGGAGCCGCCACCTTCGGCGGCTCCGCGAGCACCGGCCACCGCATCCGCACCGCGAACCGCACCGCACGCGCCGCGAACGGCCGAGCGCGGTAGCCCCCGCGCTTTTGCCCCGGGGCGTTCTACTCCCACCCATGGCAGACAGAGTTCTGGTCCCGATCGACGATTCGGAGCGCTCGACCGAGGCGAGGGAGTTCGCCTTCGACGCCGATCCGGACGCGACGTTCGTCGCCTTTCACGTCCGCGAACCCGTATACGGCGAGGGCTTTGCGTGGCGCGAGGCCCCCGAAGAGGGTGAGAAAGACGGAGACGAGATCGAGGCGCTGTTCGAGCACGCCCGGGAGCTCGCCGCGGAGTACGGCGTCGAGCTCGAAACCGTGACCGGCGAGGGCAAACCCTCCGGCGAGATCGTCGAGTACGCCGAGGAGAACCCGATCGACGCGATCGTCATGGGTTCGCATGGCCGGTCGGGGGCCTCCCGGGTGCTGCTGGGAAGCGTCGCCGAGACGGTGACGCGCCGGTCGCCGGTTCCCGTCACGGTCGTTCGCTGAGGAGACGGCGCGGCATCGACCGTGGCACGAGGGGGAGAAAACCACCCGACTCGAAGGCGTTCGTCGGGCAACGACAACGCTTATGCGCGCGCCACGACACCCTTTCGAGAAGGATGGGCGCGATAGAGGACGTGTATGCGGATCTCGACACCGACGTTTCGTTCGAGGAGTTCGAGGCGGCGGTCGAGGCGAAGGTCGAACAGATGGGTGGGCTCGCGGACGAGGAGACCGCCGCGATGCTGAGCGCCCACGAACTGCGCGACGAGGCAGTAAACGGAATCAGCGACATCGAGCCGGGGATGGACGAAGTGAAGTTCCTCGCGAAGGTGACCGGTGTCGGCGAGCTTCGGACGTTCGAACGCGACGACGAGGACGAGGATGGCATGGTGATCAACGTCGAGGCCGCCGACGAGAGCGGTTCGGTCAGGCTGGCCTTCTGGGACGAGCAGGCCAAAGCCATCGAGAACGAAGGCATGGAGCCGGGGACGGTCCTCCGGGTGAAGGGTCGCCCCAAGGAGGGGTACAACGGACTAGAGGTGAGCGTCACGCAGGCGGAGGAGGACCCCGACGCCGAGGTCGACGTCCAGATCCGGGACACCTACCGAATCGAGGAGCTCTCGATGGGGCTCTCCGATGTGAACCTCCGAGGGAAGGTGCTGGCGACCGACTCGATCCGCACGTTCGACCGCGACGACGGCTCCGAGGGACGGGTCGCGAATCTCACGCTCGGCGACGAAACGGGACGAATCAGGATCACCCTCTGGGACGAGCGCACCGAGGCGGTCGAGGAGTTCTCGCCCAACCAGTCCGTCGAGATCACTGATGGCTACGTCCGGGAGCGAAACGGCGCGCTCGAACTCCACGTGGGCAATCGCGGGGCGATCGAACGGATCGACGAGGCGGTCGAGTACGTCCCCCAGACCACGCCCATAGCGGATCTGGAGATCGAGGACGTCGCGGACATCGGCGGCGTGGTGCGCTCGGCGGACCCGAAGCGCACCTTCGACCGCGACGACGGCTCGGAGGGGCAGGTCCGCAACGTTCGGATCCAGGACGAGACGGGCGACATCCGCGTCGCCCTGTGGGGCGAGAAGGCCGACATCGATCTGGGGCCGGGCGACACCGTTCAGTTCGCCGACGTGGAGATCCAGGACGGCTGGCAGGACGACATCGAGGCCTCGGCGGGCTGGCGCTCGACGGTGACGGTCACGGACGCCGGCCCCGGTGGAGCGAGCGCCGAGAGCGACTCGGCGGACCTCTCGTCGTTCGGTGGCTCGGCTACGGAGACGCCCGCGAAATCGGAGACCGCGACGGCGGCCGAGTCGGGAGCCGACGGGGACGACGTGAACGCCGAGAACGACGGCGAGGTCGTCGAGTTCACCGGCACGGTCGTCCAGCCGGGCAACCCCGCGAAGCTCGACGACGGCGAGCGGACCGTCAGCGTGCTCACGGACGAGGAGCTCTCGTTGGGGGAGGAAGTCACGGTCGAGGGTCCGATGGCGGAGGGGCGGATCGACGCGCAGACGGTTCGGTAAGGTAGTTTTTTGGCGGGGCGGCCCGATCATACGGTATGTCACAACAGCACGCACAGCCGGCGGGTGCGACGCTCGCACACTGGTCGAAGCCCGGACGCGACCCGCCGGCGATCGTCGCGGGCGAGGGGTGTTACGTGACCGACAACGAGGGACGAGAGCACCTCGATTTCGTCTCGCAGCTCTACTGTGTCAACGCCGGCCACGGCAACGAACGGATCAACGCGGCGGTCGAAAAACAGCTCTCGAAGGTCGCGTACGTCTCCTCTGCGAAACACAGCGACACGCGCGAGGAGCTTGCGAACGAACTCGCCGAGATCGCGCCGGGACGACTGGCGAACACGTTCTTTTCGATCTCGGGCAGCGAGGCCAACGAGGCTGCCGTCCAGATCGCCCGCGAGTACACCGGCGCGCCGAAGGTCCTGACCCGCTACCAGTCGTATCACGGCGGGACGTACGGGGCGGGCGGGTTGACGGGCGACCCATCCACGAGAGCGGCGCTCGAACCGTACGGCGGGACGAGTACGGGGAAGTTCCTGCCGCCGCTTCCCGAGGCGTTCGACGCCGAGGGCGAGGAGCTGGCCGAGAAGGCCGCAACGCATCTCGAGTACGTGATCCGCAACGAGGGGCACGGATCGATCGCCGCGGTCCTGTTGGAGCCGGTCGCCGGGACGAGCGGGGCGTACCCCGCCCCCGAGGGCTACTTCGAGCGCGTGCGCGAGATCTGTGACGAGTACGAGATCCTGCTGATCGCCGACGAGGTGATCACCGGCTTCGGGCGCTGTGGGGAGTGGTTCGGGATCCAAACGGAGGGGGTCGAGCCGGACCTGCTCACGTTCGCGAAGGGCGTCACGAGCGCGTACGCGCCGCTCGCGGGCGTGCTGGTCGGTCCCGAGATCGCCGACAGCGTCCGGGAGGGCGGCTACGACCTGGGCCAGACGTTCGGCGGCCACCCCGTCTCGTGTGCGGCGGGGCTGGGCGCGCTGTCGGTCTACCGCGACGGGCTGATCGGGAACGTCCGCAAACTCGCGCCGCACTTCGAGGAGAAGCTCCGGGAGCTGGAGGACCACGAGGCCGTCTCGCACGTCCGCGGGCGGGGCTTTCTGTGGAGCGTCGGTTTCGGCGATGACGGGGAGCCGTTCGTCGACCCGTGGGTCGATTCCGAGGCCGAAAATCCCGTCTCCGAGGTGATCGAAGAGGCCGCGGCGCGGAACGTCCTGCTCGGTGCGGGCCGGCCCGCGACGCAGGTCATCTGTGCGCCGCCGCTGTGTGCGGGCCGCGAGGAGATCGACGAGGGCGTCGCGGCGATCTCGGCGGCCGTCGAGGCGGTGTTCGGGTAGGGCGACGAAAACGCTTAAGCGTCCCTGTGGATGGAACTGTGTATGAGCGTCGAGTTGCCGTTCGCGCCGGTCGATACGATCATCCGGCGCAACGCTGGCGGGTTGCGCGTGAGCGCCGAAGCGGCCGAAGAGCTCGCAGAGCGGATCCAGCACCGGGGAGCCGCCCTTGCGAAGCGAGCCACGGAAGGAGCCGACGCGGAGGGGAGAAAGACGCTGATGGCGGCGGATTTCGGCGTGAGCGAGGTGGTCGACCCGGACTCGCTCGAACTGCCGATCGCGCCGGTCGACCGGATCGCCCGGCTTGACATCGACGACCGCTACCGCGTGTCGATGGACGCGCGAATCGCGCTCGCACAGCTGCTGGAGGCGTACGCCGACGACATCGCCGAGGCGGCGACGAGGCTCGCGCGCCACGCCGGTCGTCGGACCGTGAAAGCCGAGGACGTACGGACCTACATCGAACTGGTCGAATGAGACGAGCGGGAGGGGACCCATGAAATTCGGATACAGCGACACCTGCCTCGAACACGACACCGGCGGACGCCACCCGGAGACGCCCGACCGCCTCCGGGCGATAAAACGCGGGCTGACGCGCAAACACGGCGTCGAGTACGTCGAGAGCGACCCCGCGAGCCGCGCGGCGATCGAGGCCGTCCACGACCCCGGGTACGTCGCCGAGATCGAGGAGTTCTGCGCCTCGGGTGGCGGCAACTGGGACCCCGACACCGTCGCCGTCGAGGGGACGTGGGACGCCGCGCTCCGGAGCGCCGGACTGGCCCAGTGGGCCGCCGAGGCCGCACTCGACGGCGACCAGGGCCGGGAGACGCCGTTCGCGCTCGGCCGGCCGCCGGGCCACCACGCCCTGTCCGACGACGCCATGGGCTTTTGTTTCTTCAACAACGCCGCCGTCGCCGCGCAGGCGGCGCTCGATTCGGTCGAGCGGGTCGCGATCGTCGACTGGGACGTCCACCACGGCAACGGCACACAGGAGATCTTCGAGGAGCGCGCGGACGTCTTTTACGCCTCGATCCACGAGGACGGGCTGTATCCGGGGACGGGCGCCGCCGACGAGATCGGAACCGGCGAGGGCGAGGGGACGACCTGCAACGTTCCGCTTCCCGCGGGCAGCGACGACGCCGACTACCTCTACGCCACCGAAGAAGTGCTCGAACCGGCCGTAGAGCGATTCGATCCCGGTCTGCTGTTCGTGAGCGCCGGCTTCGACGTTCACCGTCACGACCCCATCTCGCGGATGCGCCTCTCGACCGACGGGTTCGGTCATCTGACGATCGCGCTCCGGGATCTCGCCGACCGCGTCGACGCGCCGATCGCGTTCGTCCTCGAAGGGGGCTACGGGCTCGACACCCTTTCGGAGGGCGTCGCGATGGTCCACGAGGTGTTCGACGGCCACGCGCCGGTCGGGCCCGACGGCGAGGTCGGCGAGGAGGTCAAAGCGGTCGTCTCGGATCTGCGCGACCGTCACGGACTGGGGTCGTAGTAGCGCGCGAGTTCCGTCCCGAACCCCGGGAGCAGATCGATGAGGTCCTCGCCGACCAGCAGGTCGTATCGCTCCTCGATCGCGCGTTCGATCGACGGGCCGAGCGCGACCGAGTGGAGCGTGCCCTCGAGACACCCGCGGGCGGTCGTGTACTCGCGTTCCCGTTCGACGACGTACCGCCCATCGTCGATGAAGGGACCGTAGGCGTCGGTTTCGGCGTACTTCTCGTAGAACGACTCGGCGTGCTCGCGAACGGCCACCGGCGGGCCGGCGTGGCGCTCGACGGCCGGCAGTTCGACCACCGCGACCTCGAGCAGCAAGACGGCGTGTGCGTCGGCGAAGGCGTCGGAGCGAAACACCGGAAAGCCGTGGCGATCGAGTTCGGCCGCGAGGTTCGACAGCGACTTCTCGAGCTGGGGGTAGAGCTGGTCGTCGACGATATCGGGCGCGGGAAATCGCAGGGCGAGCGGCGTCGTCCGCCGGCGCGAGAGGTGTCTTTCGAGCGTCGCGCGATCGAGCGGGGCGGGCTCGGCCGGCTCGAAGCGTTCGATCGAGGGCTCGGAAAGCAGCGCGCGGGCGTGGTGCTGGAGGCGGGCGAGGTTGGTCGACGAGAGGACCGCGGCGACGTTTCGCTCGGGATCGGTCGGGTCGACCACGACCAGCGGGTCGTCGAACGGTCGAGCGCCGTGGCCCTCGGGGTCGAGTTCGACGGGCGGGTGCCAGTCGGCGGCGGCCTCGATCAGCGGACGGACGCCGCCGAACTCCAGAACGAGCAATTCGGCGAGATAGCCCGAGAAGCCCTCCGTTCGGAGGTCGCTGCCGTAGATCCCACACGCCGTGAGAAACCGCTTGAACGCGCGAACGTCCGCGGCGAGATCGGGCGTGATCGCCGCCTCGACGTAGGCGGTGTGAAACGGCGTGCGGTCGACCGCGGAACGGGCCTCGGTGGCCAACCGGACGCGGTAGCACGGGACGAGATCCACGTCGTAGCCCTCGAACTGGCCGGTGACGTAGGGGTGTTCCGCGAACTCCGCGCGGCCGTCGGGAAGCACCGCGTGGCCGACGTCCAGCCCGAGGGATTCGAGGTCCTCGCGCGGGAGGTCCGGCGGGAACCGGACGAACAGGTCGATGTCCTGATCGCCCGGGAGCCACGTCCCCCTGGCGGTCGAACCGACCCGGACGAGGTCGGCCTCGACGGGCAGGTCGGCGGTCGCGGACTCGGTTCGCTCGACGAGGCGCTCGGCCGCGCTCGCGAGGCGCTCGCGCTCCCCGTCGGTCGGGGTCGTCCGCTCGCGGACGGCGTCGAGGATGTCTGCGAGGGCGTCGGTCATTGGAGAGCGATACCGCCGGCGGCGCTGAAAGGGTGTCGATGGGGCGGTGGGAAAGCGAAAGCCCTATTTGGCGACTGCGGGTATGTTGGAGTAAGCCGCCGTAGCTCAGTTGGTAGAGCACCTGGTTGTTACCCAGGTTGTCCCAGGTTCGAGTC
>JAWARX010000141.1:0-6491 GCA_038893155.1 Halalkalicoccus sp. | reverse complement strand
TTTAATTTTATTATATAAATGAATATGGTTAAGTCATCGAAGCAGAGCTAGAATATTATAATGAACCTCACGCCGACCGGAATCGAAGGGTTAGGCGAGATCCTCAACGGCGGATTGGTCAGCGAATCGTCGGTGCTCGTAAGCGGCAATCCGGGCACGGGAAAGACAATCTTCGGGATCCAGTACCTCTACAACGGGGTCCGGGAGTTCGAGGAGGCTGGCGTCTATCTCACCTTCGAGGAGAACGCCTCGGACATCCGTGAGGCCGCAGAATCCCTCGGCTTCGACGAGTGGGGCGGGCTGGTCGAAAGCGGCGAGATCACCGTCTACGACAAGGAACGGCTGCTTCGCGAGGAGGACTTCTCGGCGACGCTCGACGACCTGCTCACGGAGTTCGAGGAGACCGGCTACGACCGGCTCGTCGTCGACTCGCTGACGATGCTGTCGCTGTTTTTCGACACCGAGCGCGAGAAGCGGACGTACCTGCTGAAGCTCTCGGACATCCTCAAGCGAAACGGGCTGACGACGCTCTTTATCGCCGAACAGGGCGCGCGCTTTCCCGACTGGGAGGTCGGTCTGGAGAACTTCCTCACCGACGGGAACATCTACCTGATCCAGACGCCGACCGATTCGGGGGTCAACCGCTACGTCTGGGTCGCGAAGATGCGCAAACAGGCCATCGAGACGGACATTTTCCCGATCGAGATCGATGCCGGCGGGATCAGGGTCCACGACCGGGCCGGCGGATTTTCCCTGATGGGCGACGAGGAGGCCTTCTGAGGTCCGCTGACGCATCCGGTTCGTCTCGACTACCCATAGTGCCAAGAGAGTGTGGTGCTAACAGGGGCCAATGGCGGGACGGATCGACGCGAGCTGTCTCGACTGCGGGGCGATGTTCCCGCGTGAGGAAGCCACCAGTGGCGTCGAGCACGAGCTGGCGTTCGAGATCCGACCCGCGCCCGTGCCAGACGGCCGTCGAGGCGTCGGTTCCCCGACCGTCGATCGTGAGGACGAGCGCCTCCTCGAACCCCGACGGGAAGAGAGCGCTCGCGGCGTGACAGCGGTGGTGGCCGTACGTTTCGACCGGTGGGACGGAGCCGAACTCCGAGAGGCGCTCCCCGATCGCCGCGAGCGCGCTCGGATCACAGGGCTCCCACGGGACGAGCACGCGGTCGACCTCGCCGAGGCCGATCCCGCGGTTGGCGAGACAGGCCCTGATCGAGCGATACGGGAACCGCCCCGGGGCGTGTTTCTCGCGGACATCCGCGAGGCGACCCGAAACGCGCTCTCGAAGGCCGACGAACTGGGCTGTGAGTCGCTCGTGATCCCCGCGCTGGGCTGTGGGGTCGCGGGCTTCGACCTCCGGGAGGGCGCGCGGATCGTCGCCGAGGAGATCGACGTCTACGAGCCCCGCTCTCTCGAAGACATCCGGTTTATCGTCTACAGCGACGAGGAGCACGCGGTCGTCGAATCGGTCGCAGACGCAGTGACGTCGAACGGGTAACACCCGTTCGTTCGGCCGCGGCGTTATCCGGCGGGATTCACTGGCCCTTGTCTCGCGCGTCGTCGACCGTGATCGCAAACGCCCACCCGAGATCGATCCCCTCAATCGGCTCGCGTTCCGCGCCGACCAGTGCTGGCGACGATTCGAATCGCTACTCGCCGGTCGGGAGGCAGCCCTCAACTGTCGGATCGTCCGCGACGACGAGTTCGTCAGTGGCAGTTTCGCCCGGTTCGAGTTCGTGACGCGGAAGCGCCTCCTGCGTCCAGTCGTTGTGCTCTCGGGTCGCCGACGGGTCGTCGATGCACTCGGGGGCATAGTCCCTCGGCGGACTGTCGGGGCGTCGAGCGAGTACAGGAGAATCCCCGGCTCGCCGGCGTCCGAGCTCGCACCCTTGTAGTACGGAGGAGAAACATGGAGCGCGGAGTCGCCCACGTTCTCCGTCGTCGCCTCGATAATCGCCGTTCCGCTCTCGGCTACCGTTCCGTCGATGACGCTCATTTCGAACTCGACAGGCCCCTCGTCAGGGGGATCGATTTCCGTCACCGAAACCGACCGAGCGAACTCGTCCCCGTCGGTTTCGTTCGAATCGCCGAGACAACCCGCGACAGAGGGTGCGAGGGGGAATCCGGCCGTAGCGAGGAGCGTTCGCCGGTTCATATCGAACGATACGTGACCGATAGCGTAAGTGTTTCGCGGGATCGACAGCGACGCCCCGGCTACTCGTGACCCGACACTCGCACGGGTTCGTACGGTTCTTCGAGGTACTCCATATCGCTCCCTGAAAGATCGATCTCGAGCGCCTCGACGGCCTGTTCCAAGTGCTCGACGCTCGTCGTGCCGACGATGGGCGCGTCGACCCATTCCATGTGCAACAGCCACGAGAGGGCGATCTGGGCCATCGTGACGCCCTTTTCCTCCGCGAGTTCCGCCACGCGGGCGTTGACCTCCCGGCCGCCCCCCTCGCGGTACGGGTGGCGGTACATGTGCTCCTCGCTCTCCCCGCGTGCGGTCGCGTCGATCTCCTCGGCGGGCCGGGCGAGATAGCCCCGCGCGAGCGGGCTCCACGGGATCACGCCGACCTCCTCTTTCGCACAGAGCGGGAGCATCTCTCGCTCCTCCTCGCGGTAGACGAGGTTGTAGTGGTTCTGCATCGTGACGAACCGATCGAAGTTCAGGGAGTCGCTCGCATGCAGCGCGTCTGCGAACTGGTGGGCCCACATCGAGGAGGCCCCGAGATACCGGACCTGACCCCGGCGCACCGCGTCGTCGAGCGCGCGCAACGTCTCCTCGATCGGCGTTTCGTCGTCCCAGCGGTGGGTCTGATACAGATCGATCGTCTCCATTCCCAATCGGTCGAGGCTGTTTTCGAGCTCCTGCTCGATCGCTTTTCTCGAAAGGCCCCGAGCGTTAGGGTTCTCGTCGTCCATCGGATTGTACACCTTCGTGGCGACGACCGACCAGTCCCGGTCGTACCCCGCGAGAGCGTTCCCGAGGATCCGCTCGGACTCCCCCCGCGAGTACATGTTCGCGGTGTCGAAGAAGTTGATCCCCAGATCGATCGCCCGCTCGATGATCTCGTGGCTTTCGTCCTCGTCGAGGACCCACTCGCGCCAGTCGGGGTCCCCGAAGCTCATACAGCCCAGACAGATTCGGCTGACGCGCATCCCGGTCGAACCCAGCGTCGTGTACTCCATGCGGCGTCTGCGCGGGGTCGGGGCAAAAGTCTGTGCGTCCGCCTCGCGACAACGTCTATATGCCGGGACGTGCAACCCTTTGTATGGTACGTACGAACACGCTGCTCACGATCGGCGGGCTCGTCCTGCTCGCGTTCGTCGCGCTGGCCCTGCTGAGCGCGCTCGTGAGTTTCGCGATCTGGATCGTCGAGACCCTGCTCACGATCGCGGCGATCGTCGTGCTGGCGTATCTCGCGTACGTCCTGTACGACTACTTGACGGACGACGGGTCGGGCAGGTCGGGTGGATCGTCCCGGTCACGCTCGCGCGAGCGCGATCGTCTCTTCGAGCGCTGACGACCGACCCGAGTCGATCTTTTAAGTAATTCGGGGTCGAACCGGCGCGTATGGAGACGCTCAGACTGCTCAAGATCGCGGGGTACGTCCTCGTGGCGATCGTCGCCCTGATGATCATTAGCGCGCTGGCGAGCCTGCTGCTGTCGCTTCTGGGGATCGTCGTGGGGGTCGCGATCGTCGCGGGACTCGTCTACCTCGTCTACAAGCTCTATACGATGACGAGCGGCGGGGACGATCTCGATGTCGAGTCGAAAGCGAAGGAGCTCCAGCGGGAGTTCGAGTTCGAGCGCTGAGTCTCGAACCCGAGAAAGGGTTAGGTGAGTGGCGAGCCAACCTGTGGTATGGTCCTGTCGAAACTACTCAGAGCGATCGGCGTTCTCGGACTCGTGCTCATCGCGTTCGTCGCGTACGCCGGCTACAAGCTGTACAGCGTGTTCAGCGAACACGGCGAGGTCGAGTTCGGGTGGGCCCTGCGCGATCCCGAGCCCGAGCCGTAGTTACCACGGAACCGATCTCCCCTTACAGCGGGATCGCCGTCGGCACCGAGAGGAAGGCGGCGTCCACGAACAGTAAGACGCCCACCAGCGAGGCCGAAAGGAAGTACGGACGGGCCTCGCGGGCGGGCTGGCGGACTTTTCGCTCGGCGAACCCGTTCGCCAGCCGTTTCGAGCCGAGTTCGACCAGAAGGGCGAGCAGGAACCACAGCGCGAGCATCGCGAGAACGAGCCAGCCCTGCGCGCTCCCGAGAAGCGAGTCGACCGTGTAGCGCGTGCCCGCGAGGTGCCCGCCGGTGACGAACAACAGGAGCGCGCTGCTCCGCGAGATCCACTGGAGCTTCGAGACGACCCCTTCGAGCGGGGCGGCGTCGAACGCGCCCGAGCGAGCCGGCGGGAGGATCGCGACCGTCAGAAAGATCACGCTGCCGACCCAGAGTCCGGCGAACCCGAGGTGGAGTCCGGTCATCGCGGCGTCGAGAAGCGACATATCCGGAGTTCGGACGGTCGAAGGACAGTCCTTGCGGTTTCAGTCGGTCGGCGTGGCGGTCGGCTGGGGTTCGTCCTCCTCCTGTTCGCCCTTGTTGAGCCACAGCAGCGCGGCGAAGAGGACGACGCCGACGCCGCGAAGCCCGAGGTCGAACGTGAGCGTGTCGAGGACGAGCCAGACGCCGGTAACGGCGCGACCGACGTCCTGAACGAGGAGCAAGACGAGCATCGGGGCCATGAGCAACACCGAACTCAGGCCGAACAGCAGTCGGTGGGCGTTGGGCACCTCGCCCTCGTAGTAGCCGATGATCGCGACGCCCATCGCGTAGACGCCGACGAACATGCCGACGATCGGAACCACCACTTCCGGGACCGAGTACGAGAGATCGAGCAGGTCGCCCGCGCCCATGATCTCGCCGTCGCGAAGCAGGAGGATGCCGGGCGAGAAGACGAACGCGAAGGGGACGAGGATCTTGTTGAGCGAGAGCAAAAAGGCGATCACGCCGGTTTTGAACTCGTCGGCCTTCGCAACCCCGGCGGCGGCGAAGGCGGCGATCGCCACGGGCGGGGTGACGTCGGCCATCAGCCCGAAGTACAGCACGAACAGGTGGGCCGCAAGCAGGACCAGCCCGAAGTCCTGCAGGGTGGTCCCGAGCATCGAGATGATGATGATGTACATCACGGTCGTGGGCATCCCCATCCCGAGGATCACGGAGGAGACGCCCACGAGGAGCAACAACAGGAGATACGAGTCTGCGCTCACGGCTCGGATGAGCGCGGCGAGGTTCGGGCCGAGCCCGCCGACGGCGATCACCCCGGGGATGACGCCCGCGGCGGCGACGGCGATGACGACGGTGGTCGCCGTGCGCGCCCCCGAGTCCATCGATTTGACGACGAACGTCACGAACCGCCCGAGCGTCGAGGTCGTCAGGTCTGGCCGGCCGATCCGCTCGCCGACGTCCCGCGCGGTCGACTCGACCGTCGGGTCGAGGTCCATCAGCGGCGACTCGCGGTTCGGATCGGCGAGCAGGAAGAGGAGGCTCACCACGAGCGCGATGACGCCGAAGGCGCCGACGGTCGCCTCGAACGCCCCGCCGAACGTGCCCGTCCCGTCGCCCGCGCCGGTGAGCAGGCCGACCAGCCCCCCGCCGGTAAACAGGTTGGCGGCGAACTCCGCGAGCGTCAGAACGGTGACGCTCGCGAGCAACGGCACGCGCGTGTGCTCGTTGTAGGCGGCGATCAATGCGATCAGCGCGACGATCGCGACGATGGTGAGCCAGCCAGAGCGCCCGATCGAGAGGCGAAGCCCGATGAGAAAGTACAGCAACAGGAACAGCGGCAGCAGGTAGAACCAGCCCTGGATGAAGTGCTCGCGGAGGTTCGCGAGTTCGGAGCGATCCAGCCCGCCGATCCCGTGACGGGAGGCTTCGAGGTGAACCATCACCCACATCCCGAAGAAGAAGGCGATCGCGGGAAGCGCGGCGGCGATGATGACTTCGCTGAAGGGCGTGCCCGTGAACTCGACGATCAGGAACGCAGCCGCGCCCATCACCGGCGGGAGCAGCTGGCCGCCCGAGGAGACCGAGGACTCGACGGCCCCCGAGAACTCCGGCGAGTAGCCCGACCGCTTCATCAACGGGATGGTAAAGGCCCCGGTGGTGACGGTGTTGGCGACCGACGAACCGGAAAGCATGCCCATGAAGCCGCTGGCGACGACGCTCGCTTTCGCCGGGCCGCCGGTCCGGGTGCCAGTAAGCGAGTAGGCCAGATCGATGAACCACTTGCCCGCGCCGCTCATCTCGAGGAAGGCCCCGAAGAGGATGAAGATGTAGATGAACCGGACGCTCACCTGGACGGGCGTCCCGAAGACGCCCTGGTCGGTGAACCAGAGGTCCCGGACGATGCTCGTCCAGGCGAGTTCGGGGATGGCGAGCGCACCCAGATACGTGACGTCGGCCGGAAGCAGGGCGCCCCA
>JAWARX010000140.1:0-6498 GCA_038893155.1 Halalkalicoccus sp. | reverse complement strand
AGTCGGCCGGCGTCCAGTAGACGCCGTCGAGATCCCCCTCGAAGTACATCGCAAAGGCCGGACAGTGTCCGACCCAGATCCCGTGGGTGTGGAGCACACCCTTCGGCGGGCCGGTCGAGCCGCTGGTGTAGATGATTACCGCGGGCGTGTCGGCGTCGGTCTCGGCGATCGCGTACTCCGGGGAGCACCCCTCGATCAGCGAGTCGAACGACTCGACGCCCTCGTTCGCGCCGTCGCGCGCGTCGCCGTCCTCGCTCCCGTCGTCCACTGCGACGACGTACTCGAGCGCCGGGCAGTCGCCTTCGACCTCGCCGACCGTTTCGAGAACCGATTCGTCGGCGACGACCGCCCGAGCGCCGCTATCGGCGAGTCGGTGGGAGAGCGCCTCGGGACCGAACAGGATCGAAAGCGGCAGCGAGATCGCACCGATCTTCCAGCAGGCGAGGTGTGTGAGGACGTTTTCGGGTTTCTGCGGGACGATCACGCCGACACGATCGCCCCGGTCGATCCCACGGGCCTCGAAGGCGTTCGCGAGCCGGTTCGAGCGCCGATCGAGGTCGCCGAACGTGAACGTCTCCCGGCGGCCGTCGGGCGAGGCCTGAACGAGCGCCGGGGCGTCGGGATCGGGGTGTTTCCGGAGCAGGTCGTCCGCGAGGTTGTACCCATCGGGTATGTCCCACGCGAAGCGTTCGCGTGCGTCCTCGTAGCTTTCGTACTCGAGCGTGCAGTACCACGGACCGGGGTCGGATTCGGGCTGGGGTTCGGGTGTCATGATCGGCTGAAAAACGAGGATCGGGAGTCGATTGCGACCGAAACGTCCTGTAGGTTCGGATCCTGCGAAAGGGTTTCGACCAGTTCCTCCTGAGCGTCGCTCGCCTTGGTGCTGTAGAGCGTTCTGGACTCGCCGTTCCACTCGATCTCGAGGCGCGGACGCCGGAAGCGCGATCCGCGGATCAGCCGCAGCGTCGAGAGCGAGTCGAGGGGGATCTCGAAGTTGCGCTCGTCGTAGGTCGCGATCTCTTCGAGCGAGAGCGAGCCGATCTCCTCGCGGGCGGTCTCGCCCATGTCGGCGCGCAACAGCGCGGCGGAGAACGTCTCCCCGGCGAAACACCAGATCAGCCGGTCGGTGGTGAGAAAGAGCTCCCAGAACTCGAGCGAACTCGGGCGGCGGCGGATCCAGCCGGTGAGGTGCCCGAGTCGCTCCTCGCTCATCGTTCGATGAGCGCGTGGAGATCCGCCGGAAGCGCGTTCCCCTCGCGGTCCTGTGTGGCCAGCGAGACGAAGATGAAGACGGCGATCGCGATCAGCAGCGAGATCGCCTCGGCGGGCACCTCGGCGGGATAGGGGTAGGTCGCCATGATCGCGGCGACGAGTCCGTCCGCGCCGGCGACCGCGCCGGCTTCGGGGACGAGGTTGTAGACGATGTTGAAGAGCATGCTGACGACCAGCGAGGCGACCGCGCCCTCCTTGGTCGCGCCCTTCCAGTTCAGCCCGAGCACCACCACGGGGACGAACGCGGCGGCGAAAAAGCCCCAGCTGATCGCCCCGAGGATGCCCACGAGCGCGGTCGAGTAGTAGACGACGACCGTCGCGAGGACCGTGAGTCCGGCGAGTGCGCCCTGCGTGACTCTGAGTTCGACCCGGTCGCTCGTGATCGGCCGGCCGAGCGCCCGCGGGATGTCCCGGGAGATGGCCGCCGCGCCGATGTTGAGAAACGAGTCGCTCGTGGACATGATCGCCGCGAGGAGCGCCGCGAGCACCAGCCCCGCGACGACGCTCGGGGTGAACTCGAGGACGAACACCGGCCCGACCTCGCTCGCGCTGAACGTTTCTGCGAGCGCGCCGGCCTCGACCTGTGCGCGCATCGAGAAGCCCGCTCCGAAGGCGATCATGCTCGAGATCGCATAGGAGATGGCGGCGATCGGCGCGCCCCACTTCAGGATCGTCATGTTCCGGCTCATGTAGAACTTCGTGATGAGGTGGGGCTGGCCGGCCGCGCCGATCGAAAAGAGGAACCACCACGAGATCCCCACGAGGACGGCGGTGGTCGCCCCGCCGAGCGCGCCGAACGGCGAGATCAGGTTCGGGTCGGCCGTGGCGAGGTTCTGCGAGATGCCGGCCATCCCGCCGCCGAAGGAGAGCGCGTAGAAGAAGACGAACACGGCGCCGACGATCATCGTGATCGCCTGCAGGAAGTCGGTCCAGACGCCCGCGATCATCCCGCCGAGCATGCTGTAGGCAAGCAGGATGAACGCGCCGCCGAGCAAGCCCCAGATGAGTGAGATCCCGAAGATCGCCCGCATGACGTACTGGAGTGCGGCGAGGTTCACCGCGAGATAGGCGATCACGCCGAGTGCGACCGCGACCCCGGTCAGTCCGCGAACGGCGTTGCTCTCGAAGCGGACGTACGTCGCATCCGCGAGCGTCAGCACGTGGCGGATGTCCGCGAGGACGCGCATCCGCTTTGCGAGGACGACCCACGTGATGAGGAAACCGAGCGGCGCGGTAAAGAAGATCCAGAGCGCGGTCGTCCCGAACGAGTAGACGAGTTCGGGCCCGCCGACGAAGCCAAAGCCCGACTGGATCACCGAGAAGGCGGTCATCGCGAGCACCCAGGTCCCGATGGACTTGCCGGTGATCAGGAAGTCGCTCGTGGTGCTCGTCTGCAGGTAGCCCCAGACCCCGATCAGGATCACGATCAGGAGGTACGCCGCGCCGAACGCGAGGATCACTGGGTCGTCGGCGACCGGGATCCCCTCGTCCTGGAGCGGGAGCAGGTAGTCAATCATCGTCCGCCTCCACCCCCAGTTCGGTCGTTCGCTCTACCTGATCCGGCGCGAGCGGGAACTCCCGTTCTCGCTGGGCCGAGCGGGCCTCGTCGAGGATCCCCTCGACGATCTCGACGCTCCCGATCCGATCGAAGATCAGCGAGTAGTAGATCGCTCCCAGGAGGGGGAGAAACCAGAGGAACAGGAAGTAGACGAACGTCGCGTCGGGAAGTCCGAGGACGTAGCTGTACTCCGTCGCTCCGGGCTCCCAGAGCAGCCAGATCCCGGTGAGACCGATCAGGAAAAGCGCCGCAAGCCCGCCGATCAGGCCGGTAAACGGCGCGAGGTCCCACTCGCGTTCGTTCGCCTCGATCGCCGGTACCGCGAACGCCGCGAGGATCAACAGCGCTGCGAGATAGGAAAACACCCGGTAGGCACCGAGCGCTCCTACCACGAGCAACGCGACCGAGAGTCCCCCGATCCCTGTCATGAGTGTGTTGCGTGCCATCTACCCCCTCCACAGAGTCGAGCGGCATAACCGTTGATGTTGATATGAGAACGAAACCGTCGACGGTATACTCACCGAGAAGAAACCGAACGCATGACCCCACCGATCGTCGTCGACATCGACGGCACGATCACCCGCGGCGACGGTTCGAGTGCGATCGATCCCCGGACCTTCGAGACGCTTCGCGAGTGGCCCCAGCCCGTCGTCCTCGCGACCGGCAAGGCGTTCCCGTATCCGGTCGCGCTCTGTCAGTTCGTCGGCGTTCCTCCCCTGGTCATCGCCGAGAACGGCGGGGTCGTGCTAGTCGGGGACGAAATCCGGGTGACTGGCGACGCCAGCGCGCCCCGCGAGGTCGCCCGCGAGTACCGGGAAGCGGGCTACGACCTGGGCTGGGGCGAGAGCGATCTGGTGAACCGCTGGCGCGAGACGGAGGTCGCGATCAACCGCGCCTCGCCGCTCGCGCCGCTGGAAGCGCTCGCCGAGGATCACGGGCTCGAAGTCGTCGACACCGGCTACGCCTACCACGTGAAGGACCCGGCGATCTCGAAGGGAGAGGGTCTGAAAGCGGTCTGTGCGGCGCTCGATCGCGAACCCGGAACGTTCGTCGCGATCGGCGACTCGGAGAACGACGTTTCGACCTTTTCGGTCGCCGGGCGGTCGTTCGCGGTGGCGAACGCCGACGACGCGGCGCGGGCGGCCGCGGACGAGGTCATCGAGGGGAGCTATTCGGACGGGACGCTGTCGGTTCTCTCCGAACTGCGCTGAGCGATACTCACTCGGCGGGCCGCGTCGAATCGTCGATCCACGCCGCGAACGCCGGGAGGAGGTCCGCTTCGTCGAAGCGCTCGATGCAGGGCACCTCGTAGGGGTGGTCGGTCTCGACCCGCTCGACGAGCTCCGGGTAGCGCTCGTCGGTCGTCTTCGCGAGCAGGATCACCTCGTCGTCGGCGACGACGTCGCCCTCCCAGCGATACGTCGAGCGACAGGGAACGCGGTTGACGCAGGCGGCCAATCGCTCCTCGACGAGCGTTTCGGCGAGTTCCGCAGCGGCCTCGGGCGGGGCGGTGACGTACGCTGTGGACATCGGCTACTCGTAGGGCCGAAAGGTGCCGTCGATGTCCCACTCGTGGATGCAGTGGCGGTTCCCCACCCGGCGCTCGCCGTCCTCGCGTGCGATCCGCCAACAGCCGTCCGTCGCGTCCCATACTTCGCGTCTGTCACACCGCTCGCACGCTCGCTGCTGTGGCGTTCGAAGCTCGGTCCGTGCCAACATATCCGTGCCAACGGAGCGCACACTCATAACCGTAGCGAAAACCGACAGGCCAAAGCCGCCCGCGCGTGAGGGTTCGTGTATGATCAAGATGGTCCAGCTGCTGTTGCGCACCGACGAGATAACTCACGAGGAGTTCGCGGAGCGCTGGACGGGCGAGCACGCCGAGATCGCAGCACAGCTCCCCCACCTCGAAAAGTACGTCACCTCGCTGCCGCGCGACCCCGAGAAGGCGGGCTACGACGGGATCGTCGAGCTCTACTTCGAGTCGACCGAGGATCTCGCGACCGCGTTCGAGTCGCCCGAAGGCGAGCGCGTGCAGGCCGACGCGGCGGAGTTCGTCGACCTCGAAGCCTCGCCCTCGCTCGTGGTCGAGGAGACGGTCCAGTTCGATCACTCCTCGTAGACGATCCCGTCGTCTTTGACGTTCGGTGCGCCGACCACGAGTACGCGCGAGTCCTCGCGGGCGGTCAGCCGTCGCCACGCGTCGGGCGAGACGACGACCACGTCGCCCTCGGCCAGCTCGACGGTCTCCTCGTCGATCTCCATCTCGAAGCGTCCCGAGAGGACGACGTACAGCTCCTCCTGTTCGGCCTGTCTGTGGCGGTTGTTCGACGCGCCTTCCCGGTACTCCAAGACGCTCGGACGCATCTCCTCCGGACGGAGCTCGTAGCCGATCGCCCGCAGGCTCGGCTCGTTCCCGTCGATCTCCTGCGAGGCAACGTCCTCGATACTGCGATGTGTGTACACGGCTCGGTCTCTCCGCGGTAGATGAAAAACCCACCGCGTCGTGTCGCTGAATCGATCAGATCCGAACTATAAGGTGGCTATCGCCCGTAGAAGCGTTCGCATCATGAGCAGCGACGAAAGCGAACGAGTCGAGGAGACCCGAACGTGGCCCGAACTCGCGATCGGGCTGTACGACCGCCTGACCGGCCGCGGCGCGGAGATCACCTACGAGTTCGAGAACATGGAGGTAGACGTCCCGAGCAAGACGGGCGAGGACGCCGAGTACGCCCACTGGCGCGTCGACGGCACGCTGCGGATCACGACCCGGGAACGCGAGTGATGGCTCGGGCGCCCGCGGTCGAGGCGGATCTCTCGCTCACCGTCGAGGGCCATCCGGTCTCGGTGAGCGGTTCGGGAACTCACCTCACGATCGCGACGTCTTCGCTGCGAGCGGCGGTCACCGTCCTCGGGAGCCTCGGAACGCTCGCCGAACTGGTCGAACCGTTCGGCTCGCGGTTCGTCGAGGCGGACCTCTCGGCGGACGTCGAGGTCGACGGCGTCGTCGTTGCGCGGATCGGCCCGCACGTCGAGCCGAACGCGCTGTCGCGGGCACTCGGGATCGCACCCGCCCGACTCTGGCCCGGCGCACTCTGCCGGGCGGCGCTCCGGGAGCTCAGAGGGTGAGCGCGTAGACGATCTCGTCGTGGCGCTCCTCGCCGATCGTCGTCTCGCTCTCGCGAACCGATTCGAATCCGAACTCGGTGTAAAAAGCGTTTCCGGGCTCGTTCTCTTCCAGCACCATCGCCTCGACGCGCTCACAGCCCTCCGCGGCGAGAGCGTCGCACGTCGCTTCGACCAGCGCCGTTCCGACGCCTCGTCCCCGGTGGCCGGGATCGACGTAGAGGCGCAACAGCGTGCCGACTGCCTCGCCCACGACGGCGTGTGAAAAGCCGATCACGCCCTCGGCGTCGGCGACGAGCACGTGGGCGTCGTCGCTCTCGATGTCGAACCCGAGTCGGTCGGGTGCGTACCACTCCTCGACGGTCTCGGCGATCGTCTCCCGGCTCAGAATCGCCAATCGCCGGATAGTCCGTCTCCCACGATCGCCGGGCCACGCCGCGAATCCCCCTCACGTCCCCCTCGTCGGCCTCGCGCACGTTCATGGTACAATGTAGCACGCACGGCACGTAGCCGTTTCGACCGGTCCGCTCCAGCGAAACGCA
>JAWARX010000139.1:0-5072 GCA_038893155.1 Halalkalicoccus sp. | reverse complement strand
GCCGCTCGGGAGCGCCTTGACGCCGACGAGCGCCGTCCCGTGCAGCCCGGGCGCCGGCGCGCCGCCGCCCTGGCTGCCGACGAGGCGCTGCCAGATTTGCGCCAGCAGCCGCTCGGTCGCCAGGTCGGTGTTGGCGAGGAAGACCGACGTGGGCACCTCGATCCCGCGGATGTCACGCGCCTCCATCACCGCCATGGCGGGGCCGAGAAACGTGTCGGTCCAGACGACGTCGCTCGCGAGCAGGCGGCGCATCGGCGGCGCGAGCACCTTGCCCGGGTCACCCGGGGTCGAGCTCGCCACGCGCCCCGCCCGCCGAAACCGTCGCGTCGTTGCCCAGAACCTGCTTGTGGACCTGGTTGACCGATTCGGCGACGACGGGGTTGATCTTGCCGGGCATGATCGAGGAGCCGGGCTGGTTCTCGGGCTGTTCGATCTCGCCGAGGCCGTTTCGCGGCCCCGAGGCCAACAGTCGAAGATCGTTCGCGATCTTGTTCATCGAACCGGCCACCACGCGCAGCGCGCCGTGGGCCTCGGCCATCGCGTCGTGGGCGGCTTGGGCCTCGAAGTGGTTGTCGGCCTCGACGAAGTCGATCCCCGTCTCCTCGGAGATGTATCCTATCGCCGTCTCGGGGAACTCCTCGTGGGTGTTCAAACCTGTTCCGACCGCGGTTCCACCGAGCGCGAGTTCCGCGAGATGTGCGCGCGTGGCCTTCACGCGCACGCGTCCCTTCTCGATCTGGGTTCGATACCCCGAGAACTCCTGGCCCAGCGTGACCGGCGTCGCGTCCTGTAGGTGGGTGCGTCCGGTTTTGACAACGCCCGCGAACTCCTCTTCCTTCTCGGCGAGTTCGCCCTCCAGCGCTTCGAGGGCGGGCAGCACGTCCTTTTCGATCGCTTCGAGCGCCGAGACGTGCATCGCCGTCGGGATCACGTCGTTGCTCGACTGGCCGTAGTTGACGTGGTCGTTCGGGTGGACGTCCCGAGAGCCGATCTCCCCGCCGACGATCTCGGTCGCGCGGTTCGCGATCACCTCGTTCGCGTTCATGTTCGAGGAGGTCCCCGAACCGGTCTGGAAGACGTCGACGGGGAACTGGTCGTCGTGTTCGCCGTCGATCACCTCGTCTGCGGCCTCGGTGATCGCGTTCGCCGTGTCCTCCTCGATGAGGTCCAGATCGCGGTTGGCCCGCGCGGCGGCCTTCTTGACGACCCCGAGCGCGCGGACGAACCGCCGCGGGAAGGTGATCCCCGAGATGGGGAAGTTCTCCACCGCGCGCTGGGTCTGTGCGCCCCAGTAGGCGTCCGCGGGAACCTCCATCTCGCCCAGGCTGTCCTCCTCGATCCGCACGTCCTCGCTCATACCCCGCCCTTGGGGGCCGGGGGGTAAAAGCTACTGAAACCAGCGGACGCATCCACTCCTCGATAGAGTATTACCGATTCCGATGTATGAGGCTGGAACGAGCCACAGAAAGCCCGTTCGAAAACGTCGTT
Organism: Halalkalicoccus sp.; assembly: GCA_038893155.1. Taxonomy (GTDB): domain Archaea; phylum Halobacteriota; class Halobacteria; order Halobacteriales; family Halalkalicoccaceae; genus Halalkalicoccus. Next base: position 3,584 of record JAWARX010000139.1, on the reverse strand, counting down.
TCGCTATGTTATCCGATAATGAAAGATTCTCGAAACGACTAAGTGGGCTGATCCCGGAGGTCCGGACGGACTATCAGCACTAACCATGAGTAATCAACGATCGTATCTGCTTTCGAGACGGACGTATCTGAAGGGCGCTGGAGCGAGCGGTGTGGCAGGGCTCGCCGGACTCGCGGGCTGCATGGGCGGCGATAACGGCGACGGTGAGCAGACCCTCGAGATCGCCCACTGGTGGACCGCCGGCGGGGAGGAAGACGCCATCGAGGCGCTGATCGAGGGGTTCGAAGAGGAGTATCCCGATTACGAGGTGGACAACAACCCGACGCCGGGCGGCGCGGGCAGCGCACTCGAAGCCGACATCAGGAACAGAGTGATCGACGGCAACCCGCCGAGTACGTTCCAGATCTGGCCGGGCGAGGCGCTGACGCTGTACACCGAGGAAGACCTCCTGGAGGATATCAGCGACTCCGTCTGGGACGACGAGATGGAAGGGGCGTATCTGGACGGTCCCCGAGAGCTCTCGCAGGACGACGAGGGCGCGTACGTCGCGGTCCCGATCAACATCCACCGGCTCAACAACCTCTTTTACAACGTCGAGGTCGTCGAGGAGGCGGGCGTCAGTCCTGAAGAAATCGAGGATCCCGAGGCGCTGATCGAGGCGCTCGAAGCCGTCGAGGGGACGGGCGCGACCGGGATGATCCAGCAGACCCAGGAGCCGTGGTCGACGCTGCAGCTCTGGGAGAACGTCCTTCTGGGACTGGACGCCGACGCCTATCAGTCGACGATCGACGGCGATCCGGAAAGCGTCGAGGCGGAGGTCAGAGAGTCCCTCGAGATCACCGCGGCGTACGCCGAGTTCTTCAACGAGGACGCGAGTTCGGTCGCGTGGGACGAGGGGAACAACCGCATCATCAACGGCGAGGCGGCGTTCATTCACCAGGGCGACTGGGCCGCCGGCCAGTACGAGGCCAGCGAGGACTTCGAGTACGGCGAGGGGTGGGACTACGTTCCGTTCCCCGGCACCGACGGGCTGTACCAGACGGTGATGGACTCGTTCGTGATGCCAGTCGAGAACCCCTCGCCGGAGGCGACCGAGGCGTTTCTCAACTACGCGGGAACGACAGACGCACAGGCGCGATTCAACGTCGAGAAGGGGTCGATCCCGCCCCGGACCGACGTCGACATGGGCGAGTTCACCGAGTTCCTCCAGCAGCAGATGGAGGACTTCGAGAACAGCGAGGACCAGCCCCCGCAGATCGCCCACGGTCTCGCGCTGCCGCCGGACCAGCACACCGAGATGGAGGGCGTCTTCGCGAACTTCAACCAGAGCCTCGACCCCGATCAGGCCTACGACGAGATCGTCGCCGTCTTCCAGTGACCGACCGACATGCGTGATACCCTGCGTCGGCTTCTGGGGGGGCGTACCGCGGGCGATCCGGATCGCCAACTGCGAACCGACGGCGGAACGGGAACCGAAACCGCGGGCGAAACGGGCGGGCGGCGGTTCGGCCTCGGAGCCGATTCGATCGACAACGAGCTGCTCGAATCGCTCCCGTTCTGGCTACCGGCGGCGCTGCTCGTCGGCCTGTTCGTCTACGGTGCGATCGGCTGGAACTTCCTGATCTCGCTGACCGACTGGTCCGGGCTCGGCCAGCCCGACTACTCGAACCTCTCGTTCGAGATGTACCGGATCATGATCGACGACGCGAACTTCCTCGCGGCGACGCGAAACACGTTCGTGCTGCTGATCGTCTTCACCGCACTCGCGCTGGTGTTGGGGCTGGTGATGGCGATCCTCGTCGATCAGGGGATCCGCTTCGAGAACACGTTCCGGACGATCTACCTGCTGCCGATGAGCCTTTCGTTCGTCGTGACGGCGATCTTCTGGTCGTGGATGTACAACGCCTCCTCGGGCGGGATCAACGTCACGCTCAGGGCGCTCGGGCTCGACTTCCTCGCGATGAACTGGCTGGGCGATCCGCGCTTCCGGCTGGCGGCGATCATCTTCGCGCTGATGTGGCAGTTCTCGGGCTACTGCCTGATCGTCTATCTCGCGGGGCTGCGCTCGATCCCGAACGAACACTACGAGGCCGCGAAGGTCGACGGGGCGAGCACGATCCGGATGTACTGGTGCGTGATCCTTCCTCAGCTGCGGGCCTCGACGATGAGCGCCGCGGTCGTGCTCATGGTGTTCGCGCTCAAGGCCTTCGACTTCATCTTCGTGATGTTCGGCACGAATCCGGGGCGGTCGGCGGACATCCTCGCGGTGATGATGTACCGGCAGGCCTTCTCGGCGACCAACTGGGCGTACGGCTCGGCGATCGCCATCGTGCTGTTCGTGATGGCGCTCGGCGTGATCGCCCCCTACATCTACATGCAGTACCAGCGGGGTGAGCTATGAGCGCGGACGGACGGTCGCGCACAGCGCGGTTCCGCGACGGAGTTACGCTCCGACGGGTCGGGCTCTACGCCGTGCTGATCGCGATGGTCGGGTTCTATCTGGCCCCCCTGGAGAGCGGGCTGATGACCTCGATCAAGTCCACCGAGGCGTTCGCACAGACGACGCCCTTCGCCCCACCGGGACCGGAGGGCTTTACGATCGAGCCGTGGCTGCTCGCGTGGGGGTCCCTCCAGGAGTCGCTGTTCAACCTGCGGGGTTCGCTCGCAAACAGCCTGTTTTTCGCGCTGCCCGCGACGTTGCTGTCGGCGACGCTGGGTAGCCTCGCGGCCTACGGGCTGACGAAGGTGAGCTGGCGCGGCCAGATCCTCGTCTTCGCGCTGCTGATCGCGGGCGTGTTCATCCCCTATCAGGCGGTGCTCGTCCCGCTGCGGCAGTTCTGGTCGTTCGTCGGCGTCGGATCGCTGCTGGCTGGCGTCCCGGTGCTCGAACCGCGGGCGGACCTGATCGAGCTGACGATCACCCACACCGCGTACGGAATCCCGATCTGTACGGTGCTGTTTCGAGCGTACTACCAGACGATCGACGACGACATGCTCGAAGCGGCTCGCCTCGACGGCGCGTCGGTCGCTCGGATCTACCGGCGGATCGTCCTGCCGCTCTCGGTGCCGATGTTCGCGGTGACGCTGATCTACCAGTTCACCCAGATCTGGAACGACCTGCTGTTCGCGCTGGTGATCGTCCAGTCCTCGCAGTTCTTCGTCGTGACCCAGGAGCTAAACGCCTTACAGGGGGCGCTCGTACAGGAGTACAACATACAGATGGCCGGCGCGTTCATCGCGGCGCTTCCGACGCTGATCGTCTACGTCGTGTTCGGAAAGCAGTTCGCGGAGGGCGTCGCAGGAGGCGGTACATGAGAACACGAACCACACGAACCACACGAACCACACGAACCACTCGGGAGGTAGCATGGCAGAACTGATCCTCGATCGCGTCACCAAGTACTTCGACGACGACGGCGAGCGGATCGTCGCCGTCGACGACGCGTCGATCGACATCGCCGACGGGGAGTTCCTCGTGCTGGTCGGCCCGTCGGGCTGTGGCAAGTCCACGACCCTGCGGATGATCGCCGGGCTCGAAACGGTCTCGGAGGGCGCGATCCGCCTCGACGGCCGGGTGATCAGCG
>JAWARX010000138.1:0-6552 GCA_038893155.1 Halalkalicoccus sp. | reverse complement strand
CCACGGGCACGGCCAGGACGAGCTGTATTCCCAGCAGCGTGAGCGCGCCAGCGATCCCCAGCAGTGCGACCGGAATGAGACCGAGTATCAAATCATAGTAGGAAGTCATGATCTGTTCTTGTGTATGGACTATACCCATATAACTATTTTGTCAGTGGTTTGTGTCTTCTTCGGGTAGCCTTCTCTGAAGTATCTAATACGTTCTTCGAAACCATCTAATAAGTTATTAGTAGCTACCGGTCGGAGGGACCGACACCGTCCCCTCTATGGGCGAACGAGGCGGCAGCGAAAACAGGTCCGATCGGAGGGGGAAGCTACGTCACGAATCCGGAACGTGGCTATCGAGCACGGATCGAAAGGACGGCCACCAGTACCCGCCACGGAAGTAGGGTGGCGAGTCCCGTGGAGACCGTGACGAGCACGAACGTCGGCGGCGCGCCGCCGACGAGCCACGGCGTCGCACGGAGCCCGACACCGATCAGCGCGGCGACGATCCAGGCGATCCCCACAGCGAGGACCGTCTCGACGAGCGATCGCCGGACGTTGGCGGTGTAGACGCCGAGCAGGGGTGCGACGAGCAGCCAGCCGAGCACGAACGGTGCGACGGTCTCGGCCGTGTAGAGCGGTGCGGCGAGCGGGTCGGTGCCGTGGACGACCAGGCCGTACGAGAGCTGTGCGACGATTATCGCGAGGTCGCCGGCGAGGACGACGGCGGTCGCCGCGGAGCGATCGAACCGCGTTGGCGCTGCCATGGCTGGCGTTCGCCCGGCGGCGGTATAGGGATTCTCGTTGCCGTCGTCGTCCGGGCGTTCGTCGTGTTCCCACGTGAGCTCCCGGTTCGTGGGTTCAACACCCCCGGGGACGAACGGGAGGTATGGAGACCGAACTGCTCGGCTGGCCGCCCGACGGGCCGACGCTCGATCTCGACCACCGGGCGTTCAGCTACGCCGGCAAGTTCGTCATGACGAACACGGGGAAAGCGCTCGTCCGGGAGGGCGACGAGATCCGGGCGGCGGCGGCGTTCAACGAGGATCGCACCGATCCAGAGACGCTCTGGATCCGGTACATCACGACGCACGTCGAGCACCGCGGTCGAGGGTTCGGGACCCACCTCCTGCGGTTCATCCTCGATCGCGCCCGCGAGGCCGGCTACGAGCGGGTGCGGATCGCCGTCAACAACCCCTTCGCCTACGAGGCGGCCTACAAGGCGGGCTTTCGGTATACGGAACGGGAGACCGGCCTCGCCGAGCTCGTTCTCGAAGCGACCGCAACGACCGATCGAAGACGCGAGCGGTATCAGGAGGGGCTCGATCGCTTTCGCGAGCGCGGGCTGGGGGCCGACGAACGCGACTTCCTCGCGGCGCGCGAGGGGGCCGATCCCCCGACGATCCGGGGGACGAACCGATAGCTCCAATTCGCCGCCGCGGCCAGTCGAGGTATGGAGACGACGCGTCACTTCACCGCGACCGTCTACGTCGTCAACGACGGCGCGACGGCGCTTCACGAGCACGCGCGACTCGGCATCCGGATCCCGCCCGGCGGGCACGTCGATCGGGACGAACTGCCCCACGAGGCCGGCCTTCGCGAGGTCCGCGAGGAGACTGGGCTGGAGGCGACGCTCGTCCACGAGCGCTACGAGGTCGGCGCGCCCGACGGCCGCGTCCTCCCGCGCCCCGCCCACGTGATGCTGTACGACATCGACGTTCGACCGGACGGCACCGCCGCCCACCAGCACATCGACCACGTCTACTACGCCGGCGTCGGGAGCCGGGAGATCGACCCCGGACCGGGCGAGGAGGGAGCCGACGCGTGGGAGTGGTACACGACCGAGGAGCTGCGCACGAGCGGTCTCGACGAGGACACCGCGACGATCGGGACGGCGGCGATCGAGACCGTCGACGGGTCCGCGTAGCTCCCGCTGCTACCCCAGTAGCGACTCGACGTAGCGGGTGACGTGGTCGTCCATCCGGCGTTTGTAGCCGGCTCGCCGGGCGAGCCGGTCGAGTTCGCGCGCGATCAGGCTGCCGTACTGCATCGCCTTCTTCTCGCGCTCTGCGACCTCGCGGGGTACGAACTCGCGGGCGGCGCGGCGAAAGACCCGCTTTCGCGTTTCGCCGGTGGCGAGCATCGGGCCGCCGAGTCGCAGGGCCGTCCGGACCACCCGATCGTCGAGCAGCGGGGCGACGGGCTCGGCTCCCGCCGCACGGATCGCCAGCACGTCGCGTTCGAGCTGACCGGGCAGCGAGCCGATCAGCTCGCGGGTCGCACCTCGGACCGTCTCCGCCTCGACCCGGTGGTCCGCGCGGACGACCTTCTCGTAGCCGCCGAACAGCTCGTCCGCACCCTGTCCGACCGCGAGCCGGTCGTACCCCTCCTCGACGGCCCGTTCTGCGACCAGAAAGAGCGACGCGGCGATCCCGACGTCCATCGCGTTCGTCCGGCCCGTCGCGCGGGCGACGATCGGCACCGCCCGCTCGACGTCGGCGTGGGTACACTCGACCGCCGTGAGAGCGCGATCCATCGCGCGGGCGCTCTCGCGAGCGGCGTCGAGGTCGTGGCTCCCCTCGAACCCGACGACGAAACAGGGAGAGTCGAGCCGGCTGGCGACGAGCGCCGAGTCGACGCCGCCGGAGAAGGCGACGGCCAGCCCCTCGGAATCGATCGCGAGGCTCGCGTCGAGCGCGGCGCGAAGGGCGTCGGTCGCCTCCCGGTCGGTCTCGAAGACCGGCGGCTCGGGGAGCGACCAGACGCGCTCGTCGTCGACGTGGCCCGCCGGAAACGGGGCGGGATCGTCGAGATCCGTCGGCGAGAACGCCCAGCCACCGCCCGAGCGTTCGACGAACAGCGGATAGCGGCCGAGGACGTCCCGGACGAGCCGCCCGTCGGGCAGTCGGCCGGCGAACCCGCGCGTGCCGGAAAGCGGGTCGCGCTCCTCGATCGCCCGCTCGACGGTGGACGGGTCAGTGCCCTGAATCATCCGAGCATCGAGGCGACGCGGCGTTTCAGGCGGCGTTTCACCCCGCCGCCGGCCTGTCGAAAGCTGATCCGCCAGGGGGTTCGCCTGCCGTCGACGGCGGTCCGGCCCTCGCGGATCCCCCGGCAGATCGCCTCGACGCTCCGTTCCCCATCGGTGTCGATCCGGGTGACCGCCTGCCCGACCATCTCGCTGATGTGGGCGTCGCTGCCGGCGGTCATCGGGAGCCCCCGCGAGCGGGCGAACCGTTCGGCCTTCCGGTTGGCTCGTCCGGTGAGCAGCCGCGAGTTGTAGATCTCGATCGCGTCCGCCTCGGCCAACTCCTCGCGCGAGATCCGCGTGCCGACGCCGTGTCGGGAGGACTGGAACGGGTGGGGGGCGATGGCGATCCCGCCCGCGGCGTGGATCCGCTCGAGCGTCTCGGCGTAGGACAGTCCCGGCGAGATTCGTTCCTCGACGCCGATCCCGAGGACGTGGCCGGCCGAACTGGATATCTCGATGCCGGGGATCCCGACCAGCCCGTACTCGGGCGCGAGCGCGGCGGCTTCGAGGCTCGCGTCGATCGCGTCGTGGTCGGTGATCGCGAGCGCGTCGAGCCCGACGGCGCTGGCCTGTTCGAGGAGGAGCTCGACGGGATCCCGCCCGTCGTGTGAGAGTTCGGAGTGTGCGTGGAGTTCGACCGAGAGCACGGGCGACGGTTCGGCGGGACCGTGCAAAAACCGATCGATCGGTCGATTCTCTCCGGCTCGCGGGGTGTGCGACGGGATCGCGGGGTTTGCGGATCCGTTTCGAACATCGAGCACCGGACGAAGCGTTCATCCCCGCGAGTCCCCTTCGGCCGCACGATGGTTCGAGAGCGGCTCGTGGGGTATCGGGCGGCAGTCCGGGAGGAGTTCGAGGCGCTCGCCGCCGAGGACCACCCGCCGGGGGACATCGCCGGGAGCTTCGCCATCGGCGTGTTCATCACGGCGCTGCCGACGCTCGGCACCGGGCTGCTCCTGTTCGTCGTTCTCGCCGCGCTCTTCGAGCGGGTGAGCAAGCTCGCGCTCTTTGCCTCGCTGCTCGTGTTCAACCCCGTGGCCAAGTGGGGCGTCTACGCCGCGAGCTTCTGGCTCGGGACGCTCCTGCTCGGGCCGGCTCCGGAGCTCGCCGACGCCGAGGTCTCGATGGCCGCCGGCTCGGAGGTCGTCGCTCGGCTGGTCGTCGGCAACGTCCTGCTGGCGGTCGTCTTCACCGTTGTCGGCTACACGCTGGCGCTGCGGCTCGTCCTCGCGTACCGCGAGCGAAACGCCGACGCGACCGACCTGCTTCCCGACCGATTCGCGGAGTGAGCCGACGGGCCGTCTTCGGTACCCGTCCGCGCCGCTATCCGTCCCAACGCCGAAAAAAGCGATACCGGTTCCCGTTCCGATCAGTCCCCGCCCGCGTCGACGGTGAGGAGGACGTCGAACGGTTCGTCGGCGGGTGCGTCCTCGGGAGCCACGTAGCCCGTGGCGAAGGCGGTCGCGACGAGACCGCCCGTCGCCTCGACGTCCCTGCCCAGCACGGCCTCCTCGCGCTCGCCGGCGGGGTAGACACACAGGCGGTACTCGCCTGCGGGCACCTCGACGTATTCGGCGTCGCCGAACTCGATCCCTTCGATCAGCGCGTCCTCGGAGCCGGCGGGCACGACGTCGACCGCGGGCGCGTCGGGCGAGGCGTGAATCGCGCGCACCCGGGCGGTGTCCTCGCTCGGATCGCTGTTGTCGTCCTCGAACACCGCGAGTTCGAGGGGCTGGTTCTCGTCTGCGACCTCGCCGATCGCCGCCACCGTCAGATCCGCGGCGGGCACGTCCAGGTCCTCCTCGAGCACCGCGGCGTCCGCGCCCTCGCCGGCGGGCGCGACCTTCACGTTGTAGGTTCCCGCGGGCAGTTCGAGGTAGTCGCTCACCGTGCCGAAGGGGACGTCCTCGAGGACCGCCTCGTCGTCGACGAACACGTCGACGTTCGGTGCGTCCGGCGAGAGGTGGGCGACCCGGACGGTAGCCGTCTCGCCGTCTTCACCGCCCATCCCCCCGTCGTCCATTCCGTCGCTCTCTTCGTCGCCGCCGTGGCTGTCCGCACTCGCAAACCCGCCCGCGAGTGTGATCGCCGCTACGCCGCCACCGATCTGCACGAACCGTCGCCGTGATATCCCCGGTTTTTGTACCATCGTGAACCTCCGACGGTTGGTAGGTCGGCGTCCGGTATGAAGCGTACACCCGACTAGTCGGGTATTCCACGGTCGAAGAACTCCGCGAGGAGCTTGCGCTCGGCGGCCCGGAGGTGCTGGTGGGACGTCGAGCGGCTGATCCCCGCGCCCGTGATACGGCGGGTGGGGTCGAAGTAGCCGCTCGCGTAGGCCTTTCGAAGCGCGAGCAGCTGGCGGTCGGTGAGTGCCGACTGAACCGACAGGCGGTACTCCTCGTCGGTTTCGGGCGGTCGGTCGTGCTCCCGCGAGGCCGCAAGCGTCGCGCCGGGACACGCGTCCGTGACGAGTTCGGCCACCGAACGCGGACTCACCCCGCCGGGAACGAGGAGCGTAAGTCGCCCCTCGCCGCCCTCCGCGCGCATCGAACTGATCCGTACGCCCCTGTTTGCGAGTTTCGTCGCGAGCGACGCCCCCGAGAGGCGGAACTCGAAGAGGCCGACGGCCCCCTCCGCAGTCAGCACGGTCGCCTCGGAAACGTCGGGACACCCGTCCGCGAGCTCGACGAGACGGTCGGACTCACAGCCCTCGACGGTGAAAAACAGGAGCGAGTCGCCGTCGTGGGCCGATCCCTCGTACTCGAAACGACAGTCCCCCCGGGCCGAAAGCGAGACGAAAAAGAGGTCCTCGCCGTCGAGGTCGAAGGCGAGCTCGACGGAGGTGTCGGCCGTCAGGATCCGCCGGCTTTCGAGCGTGTTACAGGCGTTCGCGATCGCCCGACCGATCGACTGCAGGACGACGCGTTCGTGGTCGTCGAACGCGTCGCCCCGTCCGTAGACGACGAGCACGCCGTAGCTCGTCTCGCCGGAGACGAGCGGGATCGCGGCTGTCGTCCGTTCGTCACCCGCCGCCGGAACCTCCTCGGGGACGAACCGTGCTGAGCCGGTTTCGAGCGCCGCGGCGACGGGATCGGCGGAGTCCGTCACCGGGCCGACCGCGTCCGATTCGATCGCCCCGGCGACGGTCGTTGGCGCGATCACGCCCCGGGTCGGGACGCGCTCGCCGACCCACGCGACCTCGTAGGCGTCCTCGGTCGTCAGCCGGTCACAGACCGCCCGCTCGATCCCCTCTCGGGTCGTCGCCTCGACCAGCACGCCTTGGAGCACCGGCCGGGACTCCTCGGTAGCAGCCGCCCGCACCACCTGGAGGAGGGCCTCGGCCAGCCCCTTGGACGCCAGCGTGACGGGAGGGACAACCGGGCCGCTCACTTGTGGGAAGTCGTCGGGGGAGTGCGTGCGCAGTTGAAAATGCGCCCGTCCAGCCTCCACCGTCAGGGTCTCCCGATCCTGGTGCAAAGCTATCGAGCCGTCGAGCGAGCGGACGACGTCGGCCAGGAGCCTGGCTGGCGCCA
>JAWARX010000137.1:0-6553 GCA_038893155.1 Halalkalicoccus sp. | reverse complement strand
GTAGATCAACACGAAGTTCGTCGCGCCGATTATCATGAAGGGGACGATCACCCACTGGACCGCCGGCGAGAACGCCGCGATGCTGTCGGGTTCGGGCGAAAAGCCAGCCGTCGAGATCGTCGTCAGCGGGTGGGCAACGGCGTTGTACAGATCCATGTTCGGGGCCAGCCCGACCAGATGCATCCCGTAGAGGATCCCGACCAGCGAAAGCGTCAGCCCGACGTAGAGCCCGCCGAGCAGACGGGCGGTCTGTGCGATCCGTGGGGAGAGCTTGTTGACGTCGCGTGTCTGGGTTTCCGATTCCATCAGCTGTGCGCCACCGACGCCGATCTGCGAGAGGATGGCCGTCGCGAGCACCAGAATGCCGAGTCCGCCGAGCCACTGGAGGACCTGTCGCCACATGAATATCGAGCGCCCGTGGATCTCGAAATCCAGCAGGACCGTCGCGCCGGTCGTCGTCACGCCGCTCATCGACTCGAACAGCGCGTTCACCGGATGTGCGATCGAGCCGGTCCCCGCGAGGACGAACGGGACCGCACCGACGACCGGCACGGCGAACCACGTCACCGCGACCATGAGAAACGCCTCGCGCGGGCCGAGACGGTCCTGCCGGCCCACTCGAACGAGCGCCTCGCCGGCCAGAAGCGTGATCGCCATCGTCACGAGAAAGGGAACCACCGACTCCGCGTAGTAGACCGCGATCACGAGCGGGAAACACAGCGGCACCGTGAGCCATCTGAGGACGGTCCCGACGAGGTACGTACTCACCCGCCAGTCGACGGTGGTGTTCACCGGCTATCACGTTCCGCGCGGTGCCCGTTCACACCGATACTGGCCCGATACGAGTTCTTAAACGGTTCGTTTCGATTACCCGATCACTCGATCCGGTCGCCCTCGTAGTCGCCGCCGTATTTCATGAAGACGTAGGCCAGCCCGAGCGTCGAGCCGAAGGCGACGGTGAGGGCGACGCCGACCGCGCGGGCCGTGTCGGGGAGTTCGACCCCGGTCGCGCCGTCGTCCCCGCCGGCAGCGTCCTGCACCTCGCGGGTCTCGATGTCCTCGCCGACGGCGACCCCGCCGTGCATGTTCTGTGCGGTGTGGGGCGAACACTCGTACTCGTTGATCCCCTCCTCCTCGAACGTGTGTTCGAAGGTGAAGCCGGCCTCATCGGTCGTGTCGCTCTGGAACTCCTCGCCCTCGACGCCGTTGACGTTGTGTGCGCCGCCCTCGCCGGTCCACTCCCAGATCACGGTGGTTCCGGGGTCGACCCAGATCGCCGCCGGCTCGAACGTCAGCCCGTCGTCCCCGCCGCCGACGTCGACGGTGACCTCCTCTTCGCCGCGCTGGTCGTCCGTGCTGTCGAAGTTCGGCGCGTCCTCGACGAACGACGACCAGTCGGGCTCCTCGTCGCCACCGCCCCCGTCTCCTTCCTCTCCCTCGCCGTTTTCCTCCTCTTCTCCCTCCGTGTCTTCTTCACCCTCTTCTCCTTCTGCCTCCTCTTCTTCCTCTTCCTGTGCGACCGCGCTTCCGCTCGCGGCGAGCGCGCCGGCCGTCGCCGTCCCGCCGATCACCGACTCGCGCATGAACAGCCGCCGTGAGAGATCCCGATCTCGATCCTCGCTCATGCTCGGGGCTTGGGAACGCGCCGTACTGAATATGTTGGTTTTCTCCACGCCCGCAGTCGGTGCTCAGAGCCGGTAGTCGAACTCCCCGGTCTCGCTCTGGAGAAACGCGGTCAGGAGGTCGATCGTCGCCGCGATATCGGCGTGGTGGGCGCTCTCGGTGACGGTGTGGAGATAGCGCGTCGGAATCGAGATCGCGCCGACCGGCTTCGCGCCCGCGGGTGTCTGAAAGCCCGCCGTATCCGTCCCGCCGGCCGGCAGGATCTCGAACTGGTGGGCGATCCCCTCCTCCTCGGCGACCGCCGCGAGCCGGCGGTGGACCTTCGGGCTGGTGATCACGCTCGAATCCTTCAGCTTGATCGCCGCGCCCTCGCCACACCGAGTGACGTGTTCCTCCTCGTCGAAACCCGGCACGTCGTTCGCCACCGTGACGTCGAGCGCGATCGCGAGATCCGGGTCGAGATCCACGCCCAGCGCGCGCGCCCCGCGCAGGCCGACTTCCTCCTGGACCGTCGCCGCAAAGCGGATCGTTACCTTCGGGTCCTCGATCCGCCGGGCGGCCTCGATCATCGCGAAGACGCTCACTCGATCGTCGAGCGCCTTGCCCGTGACGTGCTCGCCGACCATCTCCGTACGCTGATCCATCGTCACGAGATCGCCCGGTGAGACGCGCTCCTCGACCGCCGCCGGATCCAGCCCGAGGTCGATCCGCACGTCCTCGACTTTCGGGGTCTTCTCGCGTTCCTCCTCGTCCAACGTGTGTGGCGGCGGCGAGCCGATCACGCCGGGGAGGTCGCCGTCGGCCGCATGCACCGTCACCCGCTGGGCTTTGAGAACTCTGGGATCGAACCCGCCGAGCGGGTCGACCGCGAGGAACCCGTCCTCGTCGACGTGGCTCACCATGAATCCGATCTCGTCCATGTGGCCCGCGACCGCCACCGAGTACGCCGACTCGCCCTCGATCGTCCCGATCACGTTGCCCATCGCGTCGGTTTCGATCGCATCGACGGCCGGTTCGAGCTCCTCGCGGACGATCTCTCTCACCCTGTCCTCGTAACCGGGGACGCCGCGGGCCTCGGTCAGGCGTTTCAGCAGGTCGTACTCGAAGTCGGGATCGACTGCCATACCGACCCCACGGAGCCGTGCATATAAACCACGCGGGAATCGCTGGCCGCCGAGCCCCGACTACGGCGACCGCCTCCGCTCGATGATCGCCTGCATTTTTCCCAGGGCCGCCTCGGCCTCCGATCGGTTCGCTTCGAGTGCGGCGACGAGCTCCTCGGAAAGGTCGAGGTCGGTCGCAAGCATGATCAGCCGATCCAGGAGCGTGATCTCGATGCGCTCGTTGATCGTCCCGATGCCGATCGCGTCGAGGTCGCGAAGCTCGTCGTTCGCTACCTCGCTCACGAACTCGTCCTTCTCGGCGACGAGCCCCTCCATGATCGGGCTGCCGCGTGCGGCCGGATCGGCGTCGATCGCCTCGAACAGCCCCTCGATGCGGTCGATCTGCTCCGTGGTGTCCTCGCGGTGGGCGGCGAACAGCGCGGCGACCTCCTCGCTGGCGGCGGCCTCGGACAGGTCGCGGTGGAGATCGAGGATCTCCAGTTCGGCGTGGTACAGTTTACGAAGCTCCCGGATGAACATCTCCTCTTTCGTTTCGATCGTCATCGTGAATCCTCCTCCTGCGTGTCGCCCGTCCGATCCGCCCTCATCTCGACGTCCTCGAGGATCATCTCCCGTATCAGCGCCTGTACCTCGTCGGCGTCGACAGCGTCGGCGTCGAGTAGCGCGACCAGTTCGGGACCGCTTAGCTCCTCGCCCGCGGCCAGCTTCCGCCTGAGCCGCGACGGATCGGCCGGCCGCGCGTCGATCTCGATGGCGACGTCCTCGACGACGTAGCCGTCCTTCCGGCCGGCCTCGCCGATCGCCTCGCGCAGGAGTCGGTGAGCGGTCGTTCCGGGGCCGCCGTCCTCCCCCATCGCGCCGGTGATGCCGGCGTTGTACAGCAGAAACGCGAGCCCGTCGCGCACGCCGCGGCGCAACTCGGGATCGTTCGACAGCCCACCGTCGACCTCGAAGAGCTTCCGACGCTCCGACTCTTCGAGATGCTCGAACAGCACGGGAAAGTCCAGAATCGAGTTGTAGACCCGATCCCGGATGTCCCGACGGCGCTGGTAGCGCTGCTGTTTCGCGTGCTCGCCCTCGTAGCTCTTCTCCCCGGTGAGCCACCGGCGGTCCTCCGTCGTGAGCATCGCGTTCTTCCGGCTCGTCACGTTCAGTCACCTCGATCGGTCATTGTATCCCTCTTTCGCTGGTGTATCTAAAATACGTTACCACCTGTAGAAATCTATTTACTCCCGGCCGGAGAGGCGAGAGTATGAGCGGGTCGATGACGGTCGTACTGTCGCGCGGTGCGGTACGGGTTTCCGGGGAGGGCCGACGATGACGGGGACCGAAACGCCGACTGCCGACGCCTACGGCGGCGAGCCGACGCGCGCGCACCTGGTCGAGATCGCGCGATACTTCCTCTACATCGGGGTCGTCGGCTTCGGCGGCCCGCTCGTCCACATCGCGATGATGGAAGACGACCTGGTCGGCGAGGACGGCTGGACGGACCAGTCGACGTTCATGGAGGGACTGGCCATCTGTAACACGCTACCCGGGCCGGCCTCCACGCAGCTGGGGATCTTCATGGGCTGGGTTCGCGGCGGGACCCTCGGCGCGCTCGTCGCGGGCGGCGCGTTCATGCTGCCGACCTTCCTGCTGGTCGTCTTCTTCTCGTGGCTCTACTTCGCCTACCAGGCCGTACCCTCCGTCGAGGCGTTCTTCTACGGGATCAACCCGGTCGTGATCGGGCTGATCGTCGGCGCGGCGTGGTCGATGGGCCACTCCGCGCTCGCGGAGGGCCGGACCGACCTCGAGTTCGACGTCGGCGCCGAGACCTGGGAGGTCGACCTCCTGCTCGCGGTTCTGCTGGTCGCGACGGTCCTCGTGACGGTCCTGCTCAACCCGAACCCAGTCGTCGCGTTCGTCGTCGCCGGTCTCGTCGCCGTCGGGATCTACCGTTCGGCGTGGCTCTACGAGAACCGCTGGACGGCGAGTCTGTGGGCCGTCCTCGGTGTGCTCGCGGGTGCGCTGTACGTCCTCCGCGACCGGCTTCTCGACCTCCTCGGGCCCGGTGCGCGCGCTGCGCTCGAGGCCTCGCCGGTCTGGGGGCTCCTGCTCGTGCTCTGGTCGAACCCGTGGGTACAGCTGTTCGCGTTCATGATCTATACCGGCTCGTTCATCTACGGTGGCGGGCTGGTGTTGATCCCCTTCATCGAGAAGTACGTGGTCACGGACTTCGGCTGGATGACCGCCCGTGAGTTCGTCGACGGCGTCGCGATCGGCCAGCTCTCGCCGGGCCCGGTCGTGATGACGACCGCCTTCGTCGGCTACAAGCTCCTGCTCGACGTCTCGGGCGGGCTCGTCGCGGTCGCCGTGCTGGGCGCGCTCGTCGCGACGGTCGGCGCGTTCGGCCCGTCGTTCGTCTTCATCCTCGGATTCTTCCCGTACTTCGCGCGGGTTCGCGAGAACGACGTGATCCAGACGGCGCTGAAGGGCGTGAACGCGGCGGTCGTCGGCGCGATACTCGGTGCGACCGTCGTCCTCGCCCGCGAGTCGTTCGTGATCGATGGAAACCTCGACCCGCTTACGGTCCTGCTGGCGGCGGTCACCTTCGCGCTCTTCCGGCAGGGCGTCGACGCCGTCTACCTGATCTTCGGCGGCGGCACGGTCGGCGTCGCCGCGTTCTTCCTGCTTTGATTCCCGGCTCAGACGTCCCGGTCGATCACGAACTCGGTAAAGGAGGCCAGTTGCTCCGCCCGCTCGCCCTCCAGCGGTACCTCCCGGAGGTGGTCGCGTGCGCTCGCGGCGAACGAAAGGGCGCGTTCGCGGGCGTGCTCGACGCTGCCGGTCGACCGGAGGATCCCGATGGCTTCGAGGATCTCCTCGCGGGTGTTCTCGCGCTCGTGAAGGATCGTCGCGAGTCGCTCGGCCTCGGCCTGATCGGCCGTCGAGAGCGCGTGGATCACCATCAGCGTGCGTTTGCCCTCGCGGATGTCGTTGCCGAAGGCCTTCCCGAACTCGGTGTTTCCCTCGATCGTGCTCTCGACGTCGAGGATGTCGTCGCCGATCTGGAACGCGATCGACATCTCCTCGGCGTAGGCGGCGATCTCGCGTTCGATTTCGGGCGGTTGGTCGGTGAGGATCGCCGCGAGTCTGGCGACGATCCGCCCCAGACAGCCCGTCTTACACGCACACATCTCCAGGTATTCGGCCTCGCCGACGACCGCCTCGTGGTTCCGGTGCCAGTAGATGTCCATGCCCTGGCCGAGGTGCGTGCGGTTCAGTTCGTCCATGAGCATGTCGTAGACCGCGAGCTGGGTCTCGGGATCGAGCCCGGCGGGGTTCTTTTTGATCACCTTCAGCGGGAGGAAGTACATCGCGTTGCCCGCGTTGAGCGCGACGTCCTGGCCGAACTCGTGGTGCAGGGCGGGTTCGCCCCGGCGCATCTCGGCTTCGTCCTCGACGTCGTCGACGATGATGGTCCCGTTGTGCAGCACCTCGGGGATGCAGGCGTAGGTGAGATACTCGTGGGGGTCGGCCCCGAACCCGTCGAGCAAGAGCAAACAGACGACCGCTCGCCAGCGTTTCCCCCCGCGATCCAGCAGCTCCCAGATCGGATCCGACAGCGCGCGCTGGATCGCCTCGGGATCGTACCGGTGGCTCGCCGGCCCGAACCACTCCTCCAGATAGGTCTCGTCGACGGTGCGGGGCAGGAGCTCCTCGATCGCACTGTCGACGACCGGCTGCCACTCCGCAAGGACGTCCCGCATACCGCGGGGGTCGCCCGGCGCGCTCAAAAAGCTTCAGTTAGCCGTTGAAAACTC
>JAWARX010000136.1:0-4487 GCA_038893155.1 Halalkalicoccus sp. | reverse complement strand
CGGGATGTGTGTATCGGGCGCGTCGGGGGCTGTTCGCGCCCCGAAAAGTGTTCGATCACGGTTTCGAGGCCATGAACGTAGACCTCGCGGGCGGCGTCGGCCCCGCGCCCGCCGGAACTGGCCGCGAAGACGAGCGCGTCGGCGTCGGGCACCGCTGCGAGCGCGTCGGCGTCGGTGACATCCGCTCGGATCGCCTCGAAGCCCGCATCCTCGATCGCCTCACACCCCTCCGCTGAGCGCCGCACCCCGATCGGCTCGTGGCCGCGTGCGGTGAGCTGTCTTCCCAGTTCCACACCGATATACCCACAGCCGAGGATCGCGACCCTCATCGCTTTCGCTCCCCGATGAAGTAGTGGATCGCCGCGTACTCGGACAGCGTCATCGGGGCACGGCCCTCGACGCGCTGGTGGACGTCCTTGCCCGAGAGATCCCTCTCGAGGTTCGCGGCGATGGTGTCGACGTCGAGCACGGCGGTGGTCATGCCCAGAAGCAGACGGTCCTCGATCTCCGCGCGGATGATCTCGGCCTCGGGCTCCTCGGGATCGAGCGCGAGGATCCCGCAGGCCTCCTCGACCGTGAGCTCGGGCGACTCGCCCGCCACCAGCGCGTCGAGTCGCTCGGCCTCGATCCCGGTCTCCGCGGCGGCCTCCCCGACGCCGACGTCCTCGATCACTCCCGCCAGTTCCGCCTCGTACTGTTCTCTGAGGTCCTCGGGACTCTCGGCTTCGCTGCCGTCGAGATCGCGATAGAGCATGGCCGGACTACGGGTCGGAGGTTGAAGTAGGCTGTCGGTCCGACCGCACTCAAACGAGGCTCGCGCCGTCGAACTCCCCGCGGTCGTACTCGACGTCCATCAGGTCGAGGATCGTCGGGGCGATGTCGTAGAGGTTGGCGTCGCTGATCGTCGCCTCGCCGTCGATGTGCAGGGTGGCGTTGTCGAAGCTGTGCATCCCGTTTCGGGGTCCCTTGCCGAACACCTCGCCGTGGCCCTTGAAGCCGGATTTGAGGTCGAACCCATGAGACGGGATCGCGACGAGGTCGGGCGCGATGTCGTCGTGTTCGCCCCGGAAGGCGTCTTCCTTCTCGACGACGCGCTCGCAGACGGCCCTGCCGTCGGGCCCCTCGAGCGCCTCGAGATCGGCCTTGAGCTCGTCGCGAACGGCCTCGTACTCGTCTTGGGGCACGCTCCCCCGCGGTTCGCGGTCCTCGAGGTTGATGTAAAATCGCCCGGGAATGAGCGAGTACGCGCGAGCGTCCGACGAGATGTCGCCGAGTTCGGAGTGGTCGTCGCTCTCGAACGAGAGCCACCCCTCCTCTTCGAGCCACTGGTTGCAGTGGACTTCGTAATCGAGGGTGGTAAACCCGTGATCGCTCGCGATCACGAGGGTGACGTCGTCGGCGAGCGCCTCGCGAAGCTCGCCGACGTACTCGTCGAGCTTTCGATAGAACTCCATGAACTCCCCGTAGTACTCCCCTTCCGTCTCGTAGTCCTCGAACAGGAAGTGGTTGACCCGATCGGTGGTCATGAACACGCCGAAAAAGAGGTCCCAGTCGTCTTCGGCGATGTAGTGCGAGAACGCCTCGTAGCGCGCATCGAGCGTCGCGTGGGCGTCCTCGATGAAGTCGGTCTTGTCCTCGTCGTGGCCGAGTTTGGCGTTGACGTCGATCCGGTAGTCGAGCCCCGAGAGCGTTTCCTGGAGCTCATCGGGGTAGGCGGCCTTGTCGAGACCGGGCGAGAGAAAGCCAGAAACCATCCGCTGGACCGTTCGCTGGGGCGGGAACGTAACGGGGACGTTCATCACCGTCGCCTTTCGGTTGGCCTCGGTGGCCCGGTCCCACAGGCGGGTCGCCTGGACGTCACGCCCCATCGGAACGTAGGTGTCGTACGAGCCGTTTTCCCTGTCCTGAAAACCGTAGACGCCGGTTTCTCCGGGGTTCTGGCCCGTAGTGAGCGAGGGCCAGCAGGCGCTCGATTCGGGGGGAACGATGCTCTCGATCGCATCGGCCGTACCTTCCTCGGCGATCGCGGCGAAGTTCGGGAACTCCTCGGGATGCTCGGAGAGAAGCGTGTGTGGGACGCCATCGATACCGATAAACGCGACGCGGGGCAGATCTTCGCCGCCGCGGATCCGATCGAAAAGACCCATACGATCCTCTACTGGCGTCCCCTACAAGAAGCTTCGTTTCACGCCCTCGACTACCGATCGCCCCTCTCGGGGCCCTCCGCCGTCTCCTCGTTGGACGGCTTCGCCTCGAAGTTCGTCGGGACAACCGTCGGGTGGGCTATGCCCATCGCGGGGGTTCGTGCTGCCATACTACCGCGTAGCGCGCCGACGGTCAAATAATTACCCATAATCATAACACATCCGGGCCACGGGCAGCGATTACTGGGATGTATTAGGCGAACGTTTCTTCGTAGAGGTCCTGAGCGTGCTCGATCGCGTCGTAGGCGGCTTCGCGATCCTCCCACCCCTGCGTTTCGACCTCCTTGCCCTCCTCTAAGTTCTTGTACGTCGAGAAGAACTCGTCTATCTCGTCGATCGTCTGCTGGGGGATGTCGTCGAGATCCTCGATGTGGTCGTATCGGGGGTCCTCGATCGGAACCGCGATCACCTTGTCGTCCTGTTCGCCGTCGTCGTCCATCCTCATCAGGGCGACGGGGCGGGCCTCGATCACACAGCCCGGGAACGTCCGATCCTCGACGAGCACGAGCACGTCGAAGGGGTCTTCGTCGTCGTAGTAGCTCTGCGGGATGAAGCCGTAATCAGAAGGGTAGTGCACGTTCGAGTGGAGCACCCGGTCGAGCACGACGCCCGGGATGTCCTTGTCGTACTCGTACTTGTTGCGCTCGCCTTTGAGACACTCGACGACCGCGTAGATCTCTTCGGGGGGGTTCGGTCCGGTCTGTAGGTCTTCCCAGAGGTTGCTCATTCCAGTTCGTCCTGCTCCGGGCGGGGAAAAAGTCCTTTCGACACCCACCGCAGATCGGTAGCACTATGTGCGATAATACCGTCTGTATTCCGTGGCTGTCCACTACCGGTTTTGTCAGCATTACCGGGTGGTATCGGCGGCAACAGGCGAAATGGTTGACAACTGTTAAATAGTGGGATGACATTCTCTACGGTGATGTCAGAGGCACAAGCGGTTCCGGGCACCCAGCGAACAGCACACGACCTTACCGCGTTCCAGCACAACATCCTCGTCATCCTCGGCGAGGAGCCGATGTACGGGCTGGCGATCAAGCGCGAGCTAGAGAGCTACTACGGCACCGAGGTCAACCACGGCCGGCTCTACCCCAATCTCGACGACCTGGTCAAGCGCGGACTGGTCGCAAAGAGCGAACTCGACAAGCGGACCAACCAGTACGAGCTCACCGAGGACGGCTACGAGACCGTGCTGGGCCAGCTGAACTGGTTCTTCTCGAAGCTCGTCACGGACGACGAGCGGGCGGGAGACATCCGGTCGCTCGTCGACGCACAGAACTAGACGTCATCGGTTTTTGCGGTGCGCTCGATCACGTCGAGCGACCGCTCTATCGCCTCCTTCTGGGCGTCGCTCGGCCACGCGTTGCGCACGAAGTACTCGGTGCGAAACTCCGCGCGCTCGGCCGGCGTCGCCGCCTCGACCCGCTTTGCGTAGTGATTGCCCATGAAGTCGGCGAAGGCCTCGGCGGTGTCGCCGTGAACCTCGCCGTACTCCTCGCGCACGCGTTCGGCGATCGCGCGGTTGTGCGTCTCGATCGCGTTCCAATCGTCGGGATCCTCGGGCCCCGCCAGCTGGACCTCGGTCGCCCGGTCGATCGCCTCGACGCGGTCGGGCCGGATCACGTCGTCCTCGACCCACTCTGCGGGATGGAGCACGAGCGTCTCGGTCGAGCCCTCCTCGCGAACGCGCGCGGTGAAGCCGTGTTCGTCGAGCAGCTCCGCGCGATGCACCCGGTAGGCCGCCGCCTCCTCGGGATCGACCGCCCGACGAGCGAGTTTCGTCAGTCGGATCGCCTCCGTTACTACGTCCTCGGGTAGCTCAGCCATCTTCGAACGCCTCGTTTACAAGTTCGTCCGCGCGTTCGTTTACCTCCCGCGGTACGTGCGTGATCGACCACTCGGAGAACTCCGAGAGGAGTTCGTGAGCCCGGACCCGCCGCTCGCGCATCCCCGGATCGTTCGCGTCCCACTCGCCGCGGAGCTGTTTGACCACGAGCTGTGAATCCCCCCGGATCTCGATCTCCTCGAAGCCGTATTCGCGTGCGACCTCCAGCCCTCGAAGCAGTGCCTCGTACTCCGCTCGGTTGTTCGTCGTCTCGCCGATCCGCTCGCTCCCCTCGGCGACGATCCCGTCGCCCGAGACGAGCACCCAGCCGCTCGCCGCCGGGCCGGGGTTGCCCCGGCTCCCGCCGTCGAAATACAGGTGTACGCGCCCGGCGCCCTCCCTGAGGACCGCCTCGATGTCGGCGGGCCGTTTCCCCTGGACGACGACGGTGCCCTCGT